>NZ_JBSHNS010000360.1:0-9136 GCF_053601635.1 Pontimicrobium sp. MEBiC01747 | reverse complement strand
ACCATTTAGTGTAAAACTTAACGACTTTAATGCAGAACGTTATCCAGGAACAGAAACAGGTTATTCTGCATTTTCAAGCCAAGTGACTATTATAGATAAGGAGGCGGAAGATTTCGACTATAAAATATACATGAATAATATTTTAGACCATAAAGGCTATCGTTTCTTTCAATCTGGTTTCGATCCAGATGAAAAAGGCACAATACTCTCAGTAAATCATGATTACTGGGGGACATGGTTTACCTACCTTGGATACTTCTTATTATACTTTGGTTTAATGGCTATTTTATTTGATAAAAACACACGTTTTGCAGACCTTAAAAAAGCATTAGAAAAAGTAAAAGAAAAAAAGTCTAAACTATTAACAGTACTATTAGTATGCTTCACCTTAAGTGGTTTTGCACAAGAGCAACACACAGAAAATGATGGGCACGATCACAGTAAAAAAGAAGTAAGGCAACGGGCAAGTAAAGTACAAATAGACTCTGTTTTACTAGCTAACGTAGCACCAAAAGAGCATGCCGATAAGTTTGGGCATATGGTAATACAAGATATTGGCGGGCGTATGATGCCTGTAAACACGTATGCATCAGAGTTATTAAGGAAATTAAGTAAAAAAGATTACTATGAGACCTTAGATGCTAACCAAGTGTTTTTATCTATTCAAGAAAGTCCTATGCTTTGGTATAATGTACCAATTATATACTTAAGATCTAAAAAAGCAGATTCTATTCGTAAAATAATAGGATTACCAAAAACAGAAGAATACGCAACACTGTTAGACTTTTTTACTGAAGATTTTAGGTACAAGCTAGACCCATACATTAATGAGGCTTCCAAAGCACAAGTTAAAAATGGATTTGAGAAAGAATTCATGGAAACACACCAACGTGTTACATTACTATCTAATGCAATAGAAGGAAGAGCATTAAAAATATTCCCTATACCAAATGACGAAAACAATAAGTGGATTTCTACATTCGAATATAGAAATGAAGGCTACAATGAAAAAATAAAAGACTCATCGTACGCCAGTTTTATAGACTTAGGCTTTAATTGGTATTTACAGACCTTAAATAAAGCAAAAAAAGAAAATGATTTTAAAGAAGCAGAAAAACTTTTAGCATCTTTCAAAAAAATACAAAATAATATAGGTAGCGAAGTCATGTTAAGTGACGATAAAATAAATGCCGAAATAACGTATAATAAATACGATATATTTAAGAAGTTGTATAGCTGGTATATGTATGCTGGAACACTACTATTTATACTTTTAATTTTTCAGATATTTAAAGATAAAAGTAAAGGAGTAAGTGTTGCTATAAATATATTTAAAGTTATAATTCTTGGCTTATTTATAATTCATACAGCTGGATTAGTAGTTAGGTGGTATATTTCTGGGCATGCACCATGGAGTGATGCATACGAATCTATGATTTATGTAGCTTGGGCTACCATGTTTTTTGGTTTAGCTTTTGGTAGAAAAAGTGACTTAACATTAGCCTCAACAGCTTTTGTAACCTCAATGATTTTAATGATTGCGCACTGGAATTGGATGGATCCAGCAATTGCAAACCTACAACCTGTTTTAGATAGTTATTGGTTAATGATTCACGTAGCAGTAATTGTAGCAAGTTACGGCCCTTTTACCTTAGCTGCAATTTTAGGAATCGTTACACTATTATTAATGATCTTAACTAATGAAAATAATAAAGCAAAAATGCTTTTAAATATTAAAGAGCTAACTATTATTAACGAAATGGCCTTAACAGTCGGGTTAGTAATGCTAACCATTGGAAACTTTTTAGGAGGACAATGGGCTAATGAAAGTTGGGGACGTTATTGGGGATGGGATCCAAAAGAAACTTGGGCTTTAATAAGTATCATGATATATGCATTTGTAATACACATGCGTTTAGTGCCGGGTTTAAGAGGGCGCTGGACTTATAACTTATCTTCTATTATAGCGTACGCTAGTATATTAATGACCTATTTTGGAGTGAATTTTTACTTATCGGGATTACATTCTTACGCAAGCGGAGACCAAATATTAAGTTTTCAAGTTATAGGAATATCTGTACTTTTAATAAGTATATTAGGTGTGTTTTCATATGTTAAGTACGCAAAATATTATAAGAAATAACATCTTAATGTTATAATGCAATAGCATTTTTTGCAAGATTAAAATTGCGAAAATCAAAATAAATAGTCATATTTGTTTTATTATGATTGATTAATTTATGTTTCTGGCTTTGTCGAATACTCCCTCGACGTTTAAGAATCGAATACAGTGATTATATTGTATTTGATAATACCTCATTATACAACATAAAAACAAATGCAATCCAATAAACTATCTATAACTCAATTTTTTAAATATTTCAAGCAAGCATTAAGCGGCAAAGATCAGGATTTTACCTCAGGAAGTATTAGAAAAGCAGTATTTATGCTGTCTGTTCCCATGATTTTAGAAATGCTAATGGAATCTATCTTTGCTATAGTAGATATATTATATGTTTCTAAAGTAAGTGTAAATGCAGTAGCCACAATAGGTTTAACAGAGTCCGTTATTACACTAGTGTATGCTGTAGCTATAGGTTTAAGTATGGCAGCAACAGCAGTTGTAGCAAGACGTGTTGGTGAAAAAGATTTAAAAGGTGCTTCTCAAGCTACAGTACAAGTCCTATTTTTAGGTGTACTTATAGCTTGCATAATAAGCGCAATAGGAATACTATACCCTAAAGAAATATTAGCGCTAATGGGTGCCGAGCCAGATCTTATTGCAGAAGGCTATGGTTATACAAAAGTATTATTAGGTGGTAACATAACTATAATGTTACTCTTTTTAATAAATGCGGTGTTTAGAGGTGCAGGAAATGCTTCTATAGCCATGTGGACATTAATACTTTCTAACGGTTTAAATATAATTTTAGACCCAATGTTTATTTTTGGTTTTGGGCCAATTCCAGCTTATGGAGTAGAAGGCGCAGCAATAGCCACAACAATAGGTAGAGGCTCGGCAGTCGTTTTTCAATTAGTTGTTCTTTTTTATGGATACAGCAAAATAAAAATTAAGTTTAGAGACTTAGTTCTTAGAGCGACTATAATGCTTAACCTTATTAAAGTTTCGTTAGGAGGTATAGGCCAATTTTTAATTGGCACATCAAGTTGGGTGTTTTTAATGCGTATAATGAGCGAGTTTGGAAGCGAGGTCTTAGCTGGTTATACAATTGCTATTCGCGTTATGATGTTTACAATAATGCCAGCTTGGGGAATGAGTAATGCCGCTGCCACTTTAGTAGGGCAAAACCTAGGAGCCAAACAGCCAGATAGGGCAGAAGCCTCTGTGTGGAAAACCGGAAAATACAATGCTATATTTATGGGCTTTGTTTCGGTAGTTTATTTAGTTTTCGCACCTCAAATAATAAGTTTGTTTAATACTACACCAGAAGTTGTTAAATATGGAAGTTTATGTTTACGTGTTATTGCAGCAGGTTATGTGTTTTATGGTTACGGCATGACGGTAATACAATCCTTTAATGGGGCAGGAGACACCAAAACACCAACGTATATTAATTTTATATGTTTTTGGGTTTTTCAACTCCCATTTGCCTATTTAATTGCAGTTATTCTAGACTATGGACCAATAGGCGTGTTTTGGGCAATTACATTAGCCGAAGTATTAATAGCAGTTATTGGAATACTATGGTTTAAACGAGGGAAGTGGAAAACAGTAAATGTTTAATAAAAAGACTTATTAAATTTTTCCTATCTTAGAAAAAGTAATTATTACCATTCATGAATTTCATTAAAAAACTAGGAGCAGGAAGCATCTTTATGTTATTACTCTGCTTAGTAATTATTATTGTTGCCGAATACCTGTTTCTTACAGGAGATCAATTACATGGCATATTTTTAGGCCTTTGGGTACCAACCTTATTAGGTATTATGATATTTTTTAAACTTGTAGAAAATGGACGCAAATGATATAGTATTACGATTTTCTATTATAGTCTTTTTATGCGTTGTAGTATGGGCAGTTGTTATGATTCGTGTTTACAATAAGAATACGCGAAATTAATAATCCTTTAACGTATTAGGGTACTTATTTTTAGAGCTTCTTTTTTTATCTTTACCCTATGAGTAAAAATGAATTAGGTTTAAACACTATTTGCTCCCATGTAGGAGAAATAAAAGACGAACAATTTAATGGTGCAGTTTCACCAATATATTTAGCATCATCATACGCTTTTTTAGATGTCGATGTTAAACGATATCCAAGATATTTTAATACGCCAAATCAGGAATATTTATCGAAAAAAGTAGCGGCTTTAGAACATACAGAAACTGCCATGATTTTTGGTTCTGGTATGGCAGCTATAAGTCATATGTTTTTAGCATTTTTAAAATCTGGAGATCATATAGTTGTACAAAATACATTGTATGGCGGAACGAGCAATTTTATACGCGAAGAGTTTCCTAAGTTAAATATAGAATTCACCTTTACAAATGGTTATGATATTAAAGACTTTGAAGCAGCGCTACAACCCAATACCAAATTAATACACATAGAGACGCCATCTAATCCACTATTAACTATTACAGATATTAAAGCGGTTGCAGATCTTGCCAAGGCAAACAACATCGTTACAAGCATAGATAATACCTTTGCAAGCCCAATAAATCAAAATCCAGCAGATTTTGGAATCGATTTAATAATGCATTCAGCAACCAAATATTTTGGAGGACATAGCGATATATGTGCTGGAGCTGTTGCAGGATCAAAAGCGCACATGGATGTTATATGGAATGTCTCTAAAAATTTAGGCGGGAGCCTTAGCGATCTTACTGTTTGGATGTTAGAGCGTAGTATGAAAACTATGGGACTACGTGTAAAAGCACAAACAAGGGGAGCACGTAAAATAGCACGCTGGTTAAACGACCATGAAGCTATAAAAAAAGTATACTATCCAGGTTTAAAAAGCCATCCACAACATGAATTAGCAAAATCTCAAATGCGTGGATTTGGAGCCATGTTATCTTTTGAATTAGAAGACCATCTAGACTCTGAAGCGTTTCAGAACGCTTTAAAATTAATAAAACCTTCTATGAGTTTAGCAGGCATAGAAAGCACAATGTTAAACCCTGCAAAAACATCTCATGCGTTATTGTCTCAAGACGAAAGAAATGCTATAGGCATAACAGATGGTTTAATACGTTTTTCTGTAGGAATAGAAACTGTAAGAGACTTAAAAGCAGATATTGAACAAGCAATTAGTTCAATTACAAACTCATAATTAAATATATTTTGCATAAAAACAATAAGCATAAAAATGGTTATGATTTAAATATATTAAAAACAGAAAATCCAACATTGGAGCCTTTTGTTTTTACAAATAAATTTGGAAAAGAAACAATAGATTTTGCTAAGCCAGAAGCCGTAAAAGCTTTAAATACAGCCTTATTAAAAACGTATTACAATATAACCTATTGGGAGTTTCCTGATGCCAACTTATGCCCAGCTATTCCTGGACGAGTAGACTATATACACTATATTAATGATTTATTAAACCAATCTAGAATAACAAATAATATAACCGTATTAGATATTGGCACAGGAGCAAATTGTATATATCCGTTATTAGGACATAAAACGTATAACTGGAATTTTGTAGGAGCGGAAGTTAATAGAGAAGCACTTAATATAGCAAAGACTATTGTAGAACGTAATACATTAAATAAAGTAATTACTTTTAGACAGCAACATAACGACAATAACATTTTTAATGGTATTTTAACTAAAACAGATCGTTTTGCTGTAACACTATGTAACCCGCCTTTTTATAAAAGTGAAACAGATGCTATAGCGGCAACAACAAGAAAATTGAAAGGTTTAGGTAAACAAACAGACAAAGTAGTAAGAAATTTTGCAGGACAATCTCAAGAACTATGGTATAAAGGAGGCGAAAAAGCCTTTTTACACACTTATCTGTACGAAAGCAGTTTGCATAAAACCAATTGTTTTTGGTATACTAGTTTAGTCTCTAATAAAGACAACATAAAGTCGATGCAGAAATCGCTTAAAAAACTTGGAGCTACCGTTATAAAAACAATAGATATGTTACAAGGCAATAAAAAAAGCAGAATAATAGCTTGGACTTTTTTAACAGAAAAAGAACAGAAAACTTGGGTTAAAAAAGAATAAAACACCCGTTTTTACGGAATTATAAAAAACAATTTATGAAATTAGACATATTAGCATTTGGAGCGCACCCAGACGATGTAGAGTTAGGAGCAGGAGGAACGGTAGCTAAAGCAGTAGCAGAAGGAAAAAAAGTTGGAATAGTAGATTTAACCAAAGGTGAGTTAGGAACAAGAGGAACCGAGTTCACTAGATTTGAAGAAGCGGCTAATGCCTCAAAAATATTAGGGGTCTCCGTAAGAGAAAATTTAGGCTTTGCAGATGGTTTTTTTGTTAATGATAAAACACATCAATTAGAAGTTATTAAAATGATACGAAAGTATCAGCCAGAAATAGTTATCTGTAATGCTGTAGACGATAGACATATAGATCACGGGAGAGGAAGTAAGTTAGTAAGCGATGCTTGCTTTTTAAGTGGATTAGTAAAAATTGAAACCGAAGTAGAAGGCAAACTGCAAGATAAGTGGAGACCCAAAACGGTTTACCATTATATACAATGGAAAGATTTGACGCCCGATTTTGTTGTAGATATCTCAGGATATATAGATAAAAAAATGAAATCTGTATTTGCATACAAAACACAATTTTTCGACCCCAATAGTAAGGAGCCAGAAACGCCAATTACAAGTAAAAATTTCACAGATAGCATAAATTATCGCGCAAGAGAATTAGGCCGTTTAGTAGGTGTTGAACACGCAGAAGGCTTTACTGTAGAACGTTACGTTACCGTAGATAGTTTATTCGATCTGAAATAAGAAAAACAACGAAAAAAATATTTAAAAATTTTAAAAAAAGTCTTTGTAGAAACTATTAATTCTTTTACATTTGCACTCGCATTAGCAATAATGTTACATGGTGGTTGTAGCTCAGTTGGTTAGAGCATCGGTTTGTGGTACCGAGGGTCGCCGGTTCGAATCCGGTCTTCCACCCAAAAGTAAAAAGCTTCTCTTATTAAGAGAAGCTTTTTTTGTATACACATATTTTATATTTACTATTATGTTGTTTTTAATAATTACTACTGTTTTAGGCGTAATCCCTTTTGTATTATATTGGTATTTAAAAAGTATAAAAAAGGAAACCAATAAAGATATTAAAAAGGAGTTAGACGCTTTCTTTGATGACGATGATGATTCTTTAGATTATAAGTAATTACTTTTTTACCACCTAATAACCATAGGCGTCATTGCAGATTTAGCCTTTTCAAATTCATTCATATATAATGTTGCTTGCACATTAACATTGTACGACATATTGCCATTGGTAGGTTTAAAATTTAAGGCATAATAAGGGATGTAAATACGGTAATTACCCAATGCAGCAGGATCTACATATACTTGATCTCTAAGAGTACCAGAGGCTACCAGTCCGTGAGCATCTCTATAGTTTTTTTCATTAATATTAGCATAAAGAGGGGTTCCATTTTGCATGTAAAATCTAATAACTAATTGAAAATGAGTTCCCTTACCGTTAAAAATAGTTCCAGGAACATTAATAATCATACCTAATTGGCTACCAATAGGTGTGTTAATGGTTTGATTATGCATTACTAACGGCTTATTTAAAACTGCATTTGCAAAAAGGGCGCTAGGAGGAATTGGAGGAGGAATCGTTACATTGGTGTTAATCTCATCCTGTTTTTTAATAGTAATTACAGCATTAGGGTTATTAATTACAATGTCTTGAGAGGTATAGGCTTCTTTTACTCTAGATTTAAAGGCATAATATGAAATCCAAGCATAACCGTTAGTTCCAAAGCTGGTACCCCATGAGTTTAAAACTTTATAAGCCTGTTTAGAATCATCATAACCAGTTACAACCATAGCATGTCCACCTTTTTCTAGGCCACTAGGCCCTGTGTAAATTTGATTAAACCCTAAGTTTTGAAACCCTTGATCTACTCGCATACCAATAACAACAGGGAATCCAGAGTTCAATTGACTTTTTACTTCAATATCATCTTTAAAATCAACGCGTCTCCATTCGGCTATAGCATAATTTTTAGCTCTCTGTTTAACAGTTGCATTGGGAATAGAATAACAATCTAATTGGTTGTAAGGAAAGTCATTAATAGTAGAAACACCATTGGACTTTAGTAAATTTAAAGCTTGTACTATATTAGAGCCACTTCCACAATTTCCTAATTTTATTTGATTATAGATAAAAGAAGGACTATAAATTTGATTATTTGTTATGGGTTTTATATTTCTTTCTCTGGCCTCTTGATACGTTTTTAATCCGTATGCAACAGCCCAACCTACACATGAAGATTGTTGCCCTTGGTTTCCAGGTGTAGGAAACCATGAAGATAAATCTACTGTAGAAGGTAGTGTGCCCATCATTGCAGAAGTAGCAAGTGGAATGTCTTTATAATCTTCTTCTTCTATAAAGATTAATCCTGTACCATTTTGAGCAGATAAAACATACGAACAGCATAAAATAGCGAATAAAATTAAGGCTTCTTTTTTCATGGGTTTATAGTTTTTAGTTAGATATATAGTTATGAATAGATAAAATGTTTATCATTTTCTGTTCTGCTTTTTTTTGAATAACTAATTAAATGAAGCTAAAAAATGAGTTTAACAATACACGCTTACAAATTAAGAAAGTTAAAGACCAAAAAAAATACGTAGATCTACGTATTTTTTTATAACCATTGTTGTACATCGTTTTTATTCTAATGTTGTCCCATCCGTAAATATTATTTTTTCGGGTGTCCATACGACTTTCAAGTCGTCCATATCTTTACTTTTTAATCGAGTGTCTTCAGCTCTAAATTGATTGTAGTCTGACGTATAAGTTCCTTTGAAAGTTTCGCCTGCTTTAATTGGGTCATCAATTGTAAGGTTTATAGATTTAATTTCTGTATCAAATAAGTCTTGTATTGAAATAGAACCTTTAAATGCACGAATATCTTTTTCAGTTTTATTCTCAAAT
>NZ_JBSHNS010000359.1:0-1713 GCF_053601635.1 Pontimicrobium sp. MEBiC01747 | reverse complement strand
AAAATAAAAAAGAAGAATAGAGTAATTAGGCACCACGAAAACAATATGGTTGTTAGTGCACCAACAGCCAAAGGAGGTGCTTTGGCAGCTTTGTATGCAGTTGATTTAGCTGTGCAAATTGTCAATCTATCAAATAATTTGACTGTAGGGAAAGACATGGTTAAGTTAGAAAAACAAATAAAGTCTTGGAAACATACAGATAGATGGACTGGTTATGTTTATTCTCAAAATAGTGCTGTGGTTGAAAAAGTTTTCGAGGATATTAATACAGCTATTGAATCTGGAATGGTGGATAAACAATACTTAAATCCTAAAGGTCTAAGTGATTTATTTAATATAATTCTTTTTGGTGGTAATGGAAATGAGGGAAAAGAAGTCAAAGATTTAGGTTTGAAAATTTTTGCTGAAATATCTGACCAGGCACCGTATCCTGCTTTAAATTATGTTGCACCAGAAGAAAACGCAAACGAAGTTGAAGAAAATAAAGATTTAGATGATGAAAACTCTACAGAAAACAATAGTTCTGATGACTAACAAAACAAAGATTTTTTCATTTTTATTTCCAATGCTATTTGTATCATTTCTAACATGCAACAAGTTTCCTACTGGGCATGATAAAATAGAAGAATGGGCGATATATGAATATTATTATGATAATAATGATTTGTTAGAACATGAAAAGAAAAATATAGTTTATTCTGCTCTAAAACTTTTTTTTAATTTTGAAAACAAAAAATTTAATTTCAAAACAAATAATAAATTAATTAAGGGAGATTTTATTATTGACAACATTGAAGGGAATATTTTTTTTCTCACTATAAAAAAATCTAATGACATAAGATTTAACGATAAGTTTTTGATGAAAATAGATACTATAAAAAAATTAAAGAACTCTACTCAGTTGAGATTAATAATCGAATCAGAACGACTATATATGTTAGGTAAAAGAACCGTTTTCGAAATGAAATAGGTACCCAGCTCCCCCCAGCTCCCCGCTCCCGCTAGAATCTTTCTAGTGGCGGTAAGAGTAATAAATAATAAAAATACAATTTAAAAAAGAACTAAATGATATTAGAAAAACAAAGAGTAAAGAACGTATTAAAATTTATAATATTAATAATACTGTTTGGAACAGTTACATCTTCATATTCACAAAAAAGAGTAACAGTAACAAAAAAGGATGGTAAGGTAATCTCTGGTTATGGAAAAGTAACAAAAACAGGTGTAAAGTATAAAGCAACTAAAAAAGGTAAATATAAAATGATCTCTTCATCAGAGATAGACAAAGTAGTATTAAAAAATAAAAAAATAACAACGAAATATGTATACAGACCACTCAAGGAAGGAAAAAAAACAAAGTTGATGGATTTAGTATATGCAGGAAATAAAATAGAATTATACGAACTGTATTTAGGAACAGCTAGAGGTCCAAATGTTAGTATGCAAGTAGTTAGATATTATGTTAAGAGAAAAGATGAAAAAGCAGTAACTATGATACGTAGTGGAGCAGTTATGGGTAAGAGTTTTAAGAAGCGAGCTGAAGCTTATTTTAAAGATTGTCCGGAATTAGTATCAAAACTGGGAACAAAAGGTTTTAAAAAAAACAACTTAAAGAATGTAATGAAATATTATGATGAACATTGTGGAGAAAAATAGATTCCCCGCTCCCGCTAGAATCTTTCTAGTGGCGGTAAGAGTAAGCTTAACTAAAAC
>NZ_JBSHNS010000358.1:0-54522 GCF_053601635.1 Pontimicrobium sp. MEBiC01747 | reverse complement strand
GTGTAATAGAGTATTCGCTCTGTTGTTGTCGTTTTTCCTGCATCTACATGGGCTATTATTCCTATATTTCTAAGTTGTTTATCTCGTTTCATTATATATAATTTTTTAGTTTACTCCATAAAAAAAGCCTCCCGAAATGAGAGGCTCTTATTAAAGTATTATTAATAGCTTACCTCTTCCGCTGTTTAGGGAACTTGATTATTGATATTAATTTTAAAGTAAGCTTCATTGTAATTTGTTTGTTTTTTAATCTATTCTTTTTTTCAAATAGGTAGAATAAAAAAAGGCTTCCTAAAAAAGAAAGCCTTAAAATTATATATTAAAGTTTTTCAGTTTAGGACACATTTTCTACTCTACCAAAATACACAGTTCTGATAGCGCCATTGCAAGCGATGATGTTTCTATTTATCCTAATTGTTTTCATTTTTATTTGACTAATTGAGTTGCAAATATTGACATTTATTTTTCAATTTTCAAAATTTATTTTTTCAAATACTTAAAATTTAGCTCCATAATACGAAGTATTATATTTTTTTGAAATAGGCAAGGAATTGTTCAATTTATATATTTTTATTATCTACGTAAAAATATTGCGCAGTATTTTTTTACTTTTATTTCATCAATTAAAACCCCTGAAAAATGGCAGTAAATAAAAATGCATTAATTCGTTATAAAACCATAGATAAATGTTTACAGAATAATTTTCGCCAATGGACGCTTGATGATTTAATTGAGGCTTGCTCGGATGCGCTTTACGAGTACGAAGGTAAAGACGTAGATGTTAGTAAACGCACGGTGCAACTGGATATACAAATGATGCGTAGCGATAAGTTAGGTTATAATGCACCTATAGTGGTTTATAATAGAAAGTTTTATAAGTATGAAGATGCCGATTATAGCATTACAAATAGCCCTATTTCTAATCAGGATTTGGCAAAACTATCGGAAGCCGTTTCTTTTTTAAAGCAGTTTCAAGGGTTTTCGCATTTTGCAGCGTTGGGTAGTATGGTACAAAAGCTTGAAGACCATGTTTACACGCAGAAAACTCATGAGAAATCATTAATTGCTTTCGAAAAGAATGACAATTTAAAGGGTCTTGATTTTCTGGATGAATTGTATCAATTTATTCTAAAAAAGCAAGCTATAGAATTAACGTATCGTTCGTTTAAAGCACGTTCTGAAAACACATTTACATTCCATCCGTATTTATTAAAAGAGTTTAGAAACCGATGGTTTATTATTGGTAAAAAAACAAAAGCTGAAGGCATTTTAAATTTAGCTCTAGATCGTATTATTAGCATTAAAAAAAGTGAAAAATCGTATGTTTTTGATGCCTCATTCGACTCCGAAACGTATTACAAAGATGTTATTGGTGTTTCGGTAAGCCCTAAATTACAAACAGAACAGGTTATATTTTATGTTATACATAAGCATGCGCCTTATGTAGAAACGAAGCCGTTTCATTATTCGCAACGCGTTATAGATAGAGATAATTACGGCGTTACTTTTGCTTTAGATGTGCAACATAATTTTGAATTAGAAAAAGAGATGCTTAGTCTTGGGGAACATATTAAAGTCATTGCTCCAGAGCGTTTAAAACGTAATATAAAAGATCGTTTATACCACGCTATTGACACTTACGAAACGGAGATTACCGAAAGAGGATTAAAGGCTATAGAAAAGCAATTAGAATATAAAGGATTTACTATTTTAAATCATTTATATACCAAACGAGATATTAAAAAACTAAAAGCGAGATTAGATGCTTACATAAAACAAAACAACGAAAAGCGTTTTGGTATGCGTGCTGTTTTACAGAAAATACCAGAATTAAAAGACATTTTGTTTAATAGAAATTTAAAGAAATTGGTTAAAGCTATAGATAAACATGCGTTTTTAACGAAAGCCATTTATTTTGATAAGCAACCTGAAGATAATTGGTATGTAACTTGGCATCAAGATATCCCTATTAATGTTACGAATAGAGTAGAAACAGATGGTTTTAAATCTTGGACGACTAAAGATGGTATTATTGGGGTAAGGCCTCCAGAGAACATTACTAAAAACACATTTTCTATTCGTATTCATTTAGATGATACTACAGCAAGTAATGGTGCTTTAAAGGTTATTAGTGGATCGCATAAAAAGCGTTTAAACGATGAGGAAATAAAACTAATTTCGGAACATTCTATTCCTTTTATTTGCGAGGTTAATTCTGGTGGCGTACAGGTTTTAAAACCGTTATTATTACACGCCTCTTCTAAATCAAAATCACAAAAAAGACGCCGTGTTTTACATTTAGAATTTTCATCTATTGTATTGCCTAATGGTTTGGAGTATGCTGAAAAGGAAATTTTTTAGATTATTTTTCATTATAACATATTAGTTTTTAAAGATTTAATTCTCTAAAAAACTGAAAGAATAAAATTTATTTATCTTATTTTTATTGAATTCACTAACTAATACTATATACAAATGAAAATTCTAAAATACAGTCTTTATGTTGTTATTGTTCTAGTCATTCTATTTTTTGCAACAGGTTTAATGAGTCCTTCTGTTGGTTACGGTCATGAAATTACAGTAGACAAGCCTATTGAAGAGGCATGGGCAGTTACACAAGATGAGTCTAAATATAAGCTTTGGCTAGAGGGTTATAAAAGTATGGAATTATTAAGCGGGCAAAAAGGTGCTGTTGGTAGTACATACAAAGTTGTTGTTAATCCTGGAGAAGGCCAACAAGATTTTGAAATGATAGAAACAGTGACTTCTATAAAAGAATTTGATCACGTAAAAATGAGTTTTGATAGTGATGTCATGGACTTTGAACAAATCATTACTTTTAAAGAAAACAATGGTAAAACAACGATTACAACAGACTCTAAAGTTATTGGAAAAAACATAGTATCTCGCTCCTTGTTTGCTATTATGGAAATGATTACTGGTTCTTTTACAGCTCAGGAAACTAAAAATATTGAGGCATTAAAAAGAGTGATTGAAAACAACACTACTAGTTATAATTAGTGTGTATTAAAATAGATTTTTTTATACTCAGATTCATCTGGTGGACCAGCAAGAATTTGAATGTTTGGCTGTTCTGAAAACGTCATAATAATAGAGGCAAATGTAAACCCTTGTCCGTCTTTATTATTTGCTCTGCATACGGGATTGTACTTGTTGTCTTTAGAGCGTAGAGCGTTTTTCATCATTCCTTCATTAATATCTATATTAGAAGTCATTCTTTTTTCTACGGCTTTTAAACGTAGGTAGCTATTTGAGTTTACTGGCTTTTGTGCTTCTTTTAAATTAGGATTAAATTTTTCAAATCCTTTTTTAATGTCATCGTTAGCGATTGGGTGATTTGTATGATAAACTGTTCCGTTTTTATTTTCTGGCTTAAATTGAACAACTTTATTTGCAGATGCTTCAAAATCGAAGACTTCTCCTCTAATTCCTATAATATAATTTTGCCCAGAGGCATGGTCTATGGTTTGAATAAAAGATAGTAATTCTTCTTTTTCTGTAGAATTAATAATACGCCTAATTACAAAAGCAACTGGCAAGCCTTTTGAAGATGCTTTTAACTGCATGATTGTATTAACACATACACCTATTCCTTCTTCATTCATTCCATTTAAAGCTATTAATCCAGGGTGCGTTAGTATTAATTGTTCTGGACGTGCTTTAGTTTTCTCTAAACGCATAAGCACCTGAAATCCATCGGTATAATTTTCAAGATCCATATTTTGTGAGATATAACCCGGATTTCCATTTCTAGCAGGGACTCCAAGGCCACTACAATGATGATTAATTTGTAAATCGACAATATAAACCCAAAACTCATCGAGAAGATTTAACACCAAAATATCGTTTAATTTCTGGCCAGACCCTTCTGCTATGCCTTCTATTTCCTCATATAATTCTGGGGTCCATTTCTTAATCGCTTCATCAAATTTAGCATATTCAAAAAACTCCTTTAATACTACATTGGCATCTTTTCCTAACTGCGCTGTTGTATTTTCTTTCCAAGCTTTAACAACTTCTCCTATTTCTTTCTTCAATGTTTTACCATGTTGAACTCCTAGCGCATAACCACTTCCTGAAAATGTAACTGTTTTTATAGTTCTTGATTTTTCTTGCTGCCCAAAACTCAATGTAGATATAAGTAACGTAAATAAAAGTATTAGGTGTTTCATAGCTATCGGTTTTAGTTTTATTGTTATAGGCATAAACAAACTTAGTTAAAAAAGGTGCTCATTTCAAAACAGTTAGCTTATGTTATGAAAATTTTCACATTTAATAAGGCATAGCAAAAACAGCATAAAAACACCTAATAATAAAACATCTAGCCTTCTACCTTATGGTGTCCTGGTATAAATCTAAAAGTTTTCATTAATCGATTCCAGGTATTACTTTGTGAAATTGTTAATGCTAAAAAACAAATCTCTTCTTTTGAAAAAAAAGATAATAATGGATTATATACTTCATCAGAAATTGGTTTGTTACTTAACATTGTTAATGCTTCGGTAAAATAAAGTACTGTTCTTTCTTTTTCCGAAAAATACGGCGTGTCTTCCCAAACACATAGTGAGGACAAACGTAATTCTGATTCTCCTAAATGTTTTAATTCCTTATAATGCATATCTACACAAAAGGCACAGCTGTTTTTTTGAGCTGTTCTTAATTTAATTAATTCTAGTAAATTACTATCTAAAGAAGAATTGACTATTAAATCTTCAATAGCTCTTAAACTTTCAAACATTCCTTTAGGAATATCTTGGTATGTAATGCGTTCCATAATTTTTATTTTATAATTATGAAACAAATCTAAAACGCTTTAGTTAGTTATAACTTAAGATATCTTAAGAAACGTATTATTTTGATTGTCGCCTTAATTCGCTTAAATATTCTGGAGTAATTTCTAAATAAGAAGCAATCATGTATTGGGGTACTCTTTGAATAAAATTAGGTAATTTTTTTACAAAATCTGTATATCGTTCTTTGCTTTTCATTTGAAGAAATATATCTTTTTTTCGAATATTAGCAATTAACATATTCTCAGTAATAATTCTAAATAATCGCTCTAGTTTTGGAAGCTCTTTATACAACTGTTCTAATGTATCTTTAGATAAATATAGTACTGTTGTTTCTTCTAATGCTTGAATATATTGTGTAGAAGGTGTTTGTTTAATAAAACTTTCCATATTGGTTACCCACCAATTATCTATAGCAAACTGTGTAATTTTTTCGTTTCCTTTTACATCAATATAAAATGAACGAACAACTCCCTTTATTATAAAATAATTGTATTTACAAATGGTCTGCTCTTTTAAAAGATAGTCCTTTTTATTAATCGTTTTTACCAATAATTTAGAGTAAAATAAATCAATTTCGGCATCACTAAAAGCAACATAACGATTGAAGTATGTTCTAATTTGGTTTTTCATTATAATTTATAATCCTGAAGTTTTTATTTGTAAGGTAATGTCTATGACATTGGTAATATCTCTATTACTATTCCATAAACATGTTTTGTCCATCCGTTAATTCTACCGCGATTATTACCTATTAATAATCCGCGTTTATTGTTTTTACCTTTTACAAGGTGTGTAAAACAATTACCTCTTACTTTACAATACACAATATCTCCTGTGTTGCAATCTTCCCATGCAATGGGCTTAAGCTTTACTGGTTGTTTGGATTTTAGTATTGGTAACATAGAATTACCGGGTTCTTTTGAAATAATGGTTTCCCCATTTTGTAGTTTTTGAATTTTCCAATTCATAATTTTTAATTTTAAACATTATGTAAGTCATTATTAACTTACATAGCCTTCAAAATTTTTCAAAAGTGTTTCAATGAACTGTGGTAAAGATATAAAATAATAGGGACAATAGGTCTTTAGCCCCAAAACTTCCACCATTTTTTAGGCTTACTAACAGTATTCTTATTACTTTCTTGTTTAATATTAAATGGTGTCTTTATCTCTCCATCATTCATTAATTGTTGCATTTTCAAATATGGTTCCGTTATATCAAAATATAGTTCTGTACCCGATTCACAATTAATTAAATCGAAATATTGATTGTTTTTATTTACAAGTCTTTGACTTATAAATTTCTCTTGAAGATAATTCAACAAGTCTCTTTCATCCGAAACTCGTGTTACTATATATGGATATTCTTCCGATCCATCTCCAGTTGTTTCAATGCCTTCCATAATTTTTTGAGCAAAAAATAATTCAGATTCAGCATCCTTTACATTATTTAATTGCCCAAGAGCATAGTTTTTATATAAGTGTGCCCTTGGAGATAAAAGAACATTAATAGAACTATAATCTGCTGCTTCTTGAAACTTTTTCTCATCTAACAAATCTTCCATTATACTTAAATCTTCAGAATACGGATTGTATGCTGGATGTAATTTTACAGCGTTTTGAGCGTTAACAAAATTCTCCTTTGTGGTTTCTGATATAAAGTTGAAAAATTCTTCTGTCATAGTTATATATTTGTAGGTATTGGTCAGTAGTTTATTCAATCTTGTCTTCAATTATTATATTTAAATCTACTAATTTTTCAGTGATTATTTTAGTTCTATCTTGCATTCCTTTAGAAGTAAAACTCAGGTTTTCGAAAAGCGCAAGGTTGGGTTTTACTGTTATTTCAGTCCATGAATCGTTATTTTCAAAAGGTTCAATTACACTTGTTTTCGTTTCTCCGTTTTCGAATAAAAATGTCCCTTTTTGGTTTTCCCATACTGTTGTAAGCCCACAACTTTCTGCTGCAAAGTTAATGGTTGCCATTCCTAAGTTACAGAATTCTCGTCCAACTGCTAGATGCTTTTTTAAATTAGAGCAAGCTGCAATTCTAGTCATAATCATTTCTGCATACGTATAATTTTCATATTTTATCGTTCTTAAAGGTACTCCAACATTATATCTTACTTTAAACGCGTGACTCCAAAATGTTATTTTAATATCATTACATTTTCCATCAAAATATTCATCAAAAGCATGGCATAGAACCTCAAAAGATAATGCATTAAGAGAATTTTCCTCAAAACACTTTTCGAAGTACATTTTTGGTCTCATTCTTATATGCTCTCCAGCAGAAAGTGCTTGTATATCACTAGCTGTATATTTTTTAGCCATAATTAATCTGATTATTTTTGGTTATTAAACAAATTCTAACTTTTACTTACTTTTCGCTCTAAAAATACCTCGGTATTATTTTCAATTTTCAATGTGCTTTCAAAAAAGATAGTTTTAGTTTTAAAAACACTTTCAATTAAATAATAATGTCCTTTAAAATACGATTGCTTCACTGTTACTTTTAAATCTGAATATTCTACAACTTGTAGTTGGTTAGCATAAACAATCTGGTCGTTTATAATGTTAAACTCTTCGAAAAAAGAAGCTACTAGAGGTAATTTTGGGTTTTTATACAACGCTTTAGGAGTATCTTTTGCTACTATTTTATTATCGTCTAAAACGATAAGTGTATCGGCATACCCTAACACATCTTCTTTGTCGTGTGTAGCTACAATACAGGCTATATTTTTAGTTTTTAAATAACTAAATATATTACGCCGTAAGGATTGTTTTTTAAAATTATCTATATGGCTAAACGGCTCATCTAACAATATAATCTCGGGTTGTTTTGCTAATGCTCGTGCTAATGCTACACGCTGTTTTTGCCCACCACTTAATAGTTTTACTTTGGTTTTTGCGAAAGCTTCAAGTTCTACAACTTTTATTAATTCTGCAACACGTTGTTGTTTTTCTTCAGGAAAAAAATTAGACATGTATTTGCCTATATTTTCTTCTACTGAAATAAAAGGCATTAAGTCGAATTCTTGGGTGACGTATTTCATAAAATCGTAACCCACTACCAGATTAAATTTTGGTCCTAGTATTTCTTCTGCTTTCCAAAATAATTGCCCTTCATCTAAGTCGTACTCGCCATATAATATATTTAAAAGTGTACTCTTACCTGAGCCACTTTCGCCAATAACAGCTAAGTATTCTCCTGCTTCAACTTGAAAGGAAAGGTTATTTAAAACCTTGATTTTATCGTAACTAAAGCTAATATTGTTTACTTGAAGCATGTATTTGTTTGAAGTACAAAAATAACATAAAAAAAGCCACCTTATGTAAGGTGACTTTCTTCATTTTATAGGTTCTTTATATTAGTCTTTAAACTCATCTTTCATTTTACTTGGTAGCACATCGAACCCCATATTAAATAATGTAAATCCGTAAATATCTGCGTATTGCTCTATAGTCTTACTAACAGGTGTTCCTGCACCATGCCCTGCATCTGTTTCTATACGAATAAGTGTTGGGTTGTTTCCTGTTTGCTTGTCTTGTAATTCGGCAGCAAATTTAAAACTATGTGCTGGTACTACACGATCGTCATGATCTCCTGTAGTTACCATTGTTGCTGGGTACTCTACTCCTGGTTTTACATTATGTACTGGCGAATACCCTTTTAAATACTCAAACATCTCTTTACTTTGTTCTGCTGTTCCATAATCGTAAGCCCAACCAGCACCCGCTGTAAAGGTGTGATAACGTAACATATCTAAAACACCTACAGCTGGTAATGCTACCTTCATTAAATCTGGTCGTTGCGTCATGGTTGCACCTACTAAAAGCCCACCATTAGAGCCTCCACGAATTGCTAGATAATCTGAAGAGGTGTAGTTATTTTCAATTAAATATTCGGCAGCAGCTATAAAGTCGTCGAATACATTTTGCTTTTTAAGTTGCGTTCCTGCATCGTGCCATTCTTTTCCGTATTCTCCACCTCCACGTAAGTTTGGTACTGCATAAATTCCACCTTGCTCCATCCAAACTGCATTTGCAATACTAAATGAAGGTGTTAAGCTAACATTAAACCCGCCATAACCATATAATATGGTTGGGTTTTTACCGTTTAATTTTATTCCTTTTTTATGTGTAATAATCATAGGTACTTTTGTACCATCTTTAGAGGTGTAAAATATTTGCTTACTCTCGTAATCTTCTGAATTAAAATCTATTTTAGATTTCCTAAATAATTCTGATGTTCCGCTTTTAATATCGTACTTATAAATATTTCCTGCTGTAACATAATTTGTAAACGAATAATATAATTCTTTAGCTTCTTTTTTCGCTCCAAATCCTCCGGCACTACCAACTCCAGGTAACTCTACTTCTCTAATTAATTTACCTGAATAATCGTATTGTAATACTTTTGAAATAGCGTCTACCATGTAATTAGCAAAAAAATAACCTCCTCCTGTTGATGGACTCAGTACTTGTTCTGTTTCTGGTATAAAGTCTACCCAGTGCTCTGGCGTTGGGTTTGATGCATCTACTGTTACAACTTTTCTATTTGGTGCATTTAAATTTGTAACTAAATATAACTTACTTCCCACGTTTTCTATAACATAGGTATCACTATCAGTATTACCTATAATTTCCACTAGTGGTGCATTTGGTTTGGTTAAATCTTTTATATATAATTTATTTCCAGATGTAGATACTCGTGGTGTAATTATAAGATATCTGTTATCTTCTGTTACTCCTCCATTAATATATCTATGTTTTTCGTCTTCTGTCCCTCCATATATTAATTTATCGTCTTTTTGCGATGTTCCTAATTTATGATAGTATACTTTGTGCTGATCTGTTTTTGCAGATAACTCGCTTCCTTTTGGTTTATCGTAGCTTGAATAATAAAAGCCTTCATTTTTATACCAAGACATACCGCTAAACTTTACATCTACTATTGTGTCCTCTATAAGTTCTTTAGTTTCTACATCCATGATTAATACCTTTCGCCAATCGCTTCCTCCTTCTGAAATACTATAGGCTAAAGTTTTCCCATCTTTAGAAAAACTTGTTCCTCCCAACGAAATGGTTCCGTCTTTTTTAAAGGTATTTGGGTCTAAAAACACGGTTGCTGTTTCTGGGTTGTCCCCTGTTTTATAACGGTATATTACATATTGATTTTGTAATCCATCATTTTTATAAAAATAGGTATAATCTCCTTCTTTAAACGGCGCTCCTACTTTTTCGTAATTCCATATTTTAGAGAGTCTTTCTTTTAGTTCATCACGGTATGGAATATTATCTAAATACCCGTAAGTCGTTACATTTTGTTCTTTTACCCAATCTCCTGTTTCTTTACTTTTATCGTCTTCAAGCCATCTGTAAGGATCTTTTACTTCTGTTCCAAAATAATTAGTTACTGTATCTACTTTTTTTGTTTCTGGATAGGTTACTGTTATTTCTTTTCTTTTCATACTTTCTTTCTCCTCTTCTTTACAGGACATTATTATTGAAAGGGTTAATAAGCAAAGTGCTACTTTTTTCATATTGATTATAATTTTATGAAATTTATATTCATCTATCTATTAGATAGTTTTACTGTTTTATGGGTAAAACCATATAAAAATAAACAAAAAAGAGCTTATATAAATATACAAGCTCTTCCTTTAACATGTTAGTCTAGTTTAAACTAGTTTATTTTCCACTAAATATTCTGCTATTTGTACTGTATTTGTTGCTGCTCCTTTACGTAAATTATCGCTTACAATCCAAAGATTAAGTGTATTTGGCTGAGAACCATCTCTACGAATACGCCCTACAAAAACCTCATCTTTACCATTGGCATAAATTGGCATTGGGTAAGTGTTTACGTCTACGTTATCTTGTACAACAACACCGTCTGTTTGGTTTAGTAATTGACGTACTTCGTTTAAATCGAAATCATTTTCGAACTCTACATTTACAGCTTCACTATGTCCTCCAGAGGTTGGAATACGCACTGCTGTTGCTGTTACTGCAATGGTTTTATCGTCTAGTATTTTTTGTGTTTCTCTAACTAGCTTCATTTCTTCCTTGGTATAACCATTTTCTTCGAATACATCGCAATGTGGTATTGCATTTTTATGTATTGGGTATGGGTATGCCATTTCTCCTTTTACTCCTGCTAATTCATTTTCTAATTGCTGCATTGCTTTTACTCCTGTTCCAGAAATAGACTGGTAGGTTGACACTACAATACGCTTAGCTTTGTATTTTTTATGTAACGGTGCTAACGCCATTACCATTTGTATGGTAGAGCAATTAGGGTTTGCTATAATTTTATCGTCTTTAGATAGTGCATTTGCGTTAATTTCTGGAACCACTAATTTTTTACTGTGATCCATACGCCACGCCGATGAATTATCTATTACCGTTGTACCTACTTCTGCAAATTTAGGAGCCCACTCTAAAGAGGTATTTCCTCCAGCAGAAAATAACGCTATATCTGGGCGTTTATTTACTGCATCCTGCATGCTTACTACGGTATACTCTTTATTTTTAAATGAGATTTGTTTACCTACAGAACGTTCTGAAGCTACAGGAATAAATTCTGTTATTGGAAAATTACGTTCTTCAAGAACGGTACGCATCACCTCTCCAACCATACCAGTGACACCAACTACTGCTACTTTCATTTTTTAATTTTTCTTTTTAATTATATAACCAACACAAAACTATACTATTTATGTTTCTTTATGTTATAAAATTCTTTATTTTTTAGTAAATATTAAAGTATAAAAAAGTAAGCATAAAAAAATCGATTTTGTGTAATACAAAATCGATTTTTAAACGTTTTAAAATGTTAGATTACTTTTTTAAAGCATCTCTAATTTCTTTTAATAAATCGTTATCTGATGGTCCAGCTGGTGCAGCTGGCGGCTCAGGTTTTTTCATTTTATTAACTCCTTTTACAACCATAAACATTACAAATGCAACAATGATAAAGTCTATAACATTAGTTAAAAATGTTCCGTATTCTAAGTAGACTTCTCCTACCATGTTCCCTGCGTCGTCTAAAGTACCGTCTTTTAATTTATGCCTTAATGATTTGAAGTCTGAATCGAAAATTAATCCAATTAACGGAGATACAATTCCTCCTGTAAATGAAGATACAACTTCTTTAAAAGCTGCTCCCATTACAAAACCGACAGCAATATCTACAAGATTGCCTTTCATTGCAAACTCTTTAAACTCTTTTAGCATGCCCATAATTTTAATTATTTTTTAAGTTAGTTAATTATAAAATTATTCTAATTTACTTAAAATTTTAACATTCTATAAAATTTAATGTAAGAATAAAGCTAAAATTATCGATAAAATACTCTTTTTACGCGCTGAGATACCGCAGTTAATAATTCGTATGATATAGAATTCATTTTTTCTGCTAATGCTTCAGCTGTCTGTTTAGAATTGAAAATAACAACTTCATCTCCCTCTTTACAATTAATACTTGTTACATCTACCATAATCATATCCATACAGACATTTCCTAAAATAGCTGCTTTTTGATTATTTATAATTACAAATCCTTTTCCGTTTCCTAATTGCCTACTTATACCATCGGCATGCCCAATTGGTAATGTTGCTGTTTTAGTGGTTTCTGTTGCTTTAAAAGCACGATTATAGCCTAGACTTTCTCCTGACTTCAAGGTATGTATTTGAGAGATAATAGTTTTTAGTGTTGCTATTGGTTTTAAATGTTGGTTTACTTCTGTGTTATTTCCAAAACCGTATAAGCCTATACCTGTTCTTACCATATCTAAATGCGCTTCTGGATAATTAATAATTCCTGAAGTATTACATTGGTGTAACATAGGTTTATAGCCTAGTTCTACAATCATTCTATTTGCTATGGTTTTAAAACTTCTAATTTGTTGTGTTGTAAAGTCTACTTCATCTTCGTCTTCGCTTGCTGCTAAATGCGAAAACAAAGACTTTACCTTAATAGAATCATTAGTCTTTAATTTTGAAACAACTGCTGCTATCTCTTTTTCTACAAATCCTAATCGATTTAGTCCTGTATTAAACTTTATGTGTACAGGGTAGTCTTTTTGCTTTTTAGCCTTAGCTATTTTAATAAATGCATCTAAAATGCGGTTAGAATATAAACTTGGTTCTAAACTACGTTCTATAATAGTTTTAAAATTAAGTTCTTGTGGGTGTAATACTAAAATGGGTGTTGTTACTCCTGCATCTCTTAGCGCTACACCTTCATCTGTATAAGCTACAGCAAAATAGTCTATAGTTAAGCTTTCCAAATATTTAGCGACTTCTACAGCGTCGCTACCGTAAGCAAATGCTTTAACAACTGCTAAACATTTGGTGTTGTTTTTAAGTTTAGATTTAATAAACTCAAAATTGTGTTTAAGCGCTTTTAAATCTATTTCTAGAATTGTTTCTTGCGCTTTAGGCATCTTTTTCTTTCGTTTTTTTTGTTAGTTCTTCTGCATTATTCACTTTCATATTCTTTATTTTTTCACGTAAAGTTGCCTTATAGTAAGCTGCTCGGCTTAGAGGTTCGTACTCCTCTGTCTCCCCTAACAATACTAAATCTTCGCTATTTGTTTTTCTGTAACTAAATTGTGCTAAGTTTCCTGTTCTTGTGCATACCGCATGTACTTTAGTTACATATTCTGCTGTGGCCATTAAATTTGGCATAGGTCCAAATGGATTTCCTTTAAAATCCATATCTAAACCAGCTACAATAACACGAACACCTTTATTTGCCAGATCATTACATACGCGCACAATCTCATCATCAAAAAACTGAGCTTCATCTATTCCTACCACGTCACAACCGTCTGCCAAAATAGGTATATTAGCGGCGGCTGGTACTGGTGTAGACCTAATTTCGTTGGCATCATGAGACACTACCATTTCGTCATCATAACGTACATCTATTGCAGGTTTAAAAATCTCTACTCTTTGCTTTGCAAACTGCGCACGTTTTAGCCTACGAATTAATTCTTCGGTTTTTCCAGAGAACATTGATCCACAAATAACTTCGATCCAACCAAATTGTTCTTTTTGATTTACTGTATTTTCAAGAAACATTTTGTAATTTTAGCACTATAATGAAATCTCTTTATAGGGTTTATAAAGGTGGTTCAAATTTATTAAAAATCAAAAGGCTAAATTGCATTAAATTTAAAAATTATAAAATTTTAATTTATGAAGAAGAAGTTAGAATCAGAATTAATGAGTATTGCACACAAGATTCTAAAGTTACGTGGTAAAGAAGACATCAATAAAATGCACGCTGAAGTTGCTGCTTTATACGAAAAACTTACTGTTTTAAAATTTGCTCAAGAGAACTTTGATGACGATTTACCAACTATTGGTAATGATTCTTCTTTCTTTGGAATGTTAGATACTGCCTTTAATAATAAAGTAAGTGATAATATAGAAGTAGAAAATAAGGTTTATATAAATGTAGATGATAATGAAAATGATGAGATTTCTGAACCTGTAATGGAGAAAATAAAAGACATCGTTGCACAAATGCCCGAAGAAACGAGTAAAGTAGACGAGTTATTTGAAGCTGTTACACCTAAGGTTGAACTGCATAAAAATGATTTTGAAGATATTACTGCAGATTTTAAAGAAACTCCTGTTTTTGAAAAACTATCTGATGTAAAAAAAGCTGAAGAAGAAAAAAAATCACTTAATGATAAGCTTAAATCTGGTTTATCTATTGGTTTAAATGATAAGTTAGCTTTTATAAAACACTTATTTGAAGGTAAAAGTGAAGATTATGACCGCGTTTTATCTCAATTAAACACATCAAGTTCTTACGATGAAGCTTCAAGCTTAATTAATACTATAATTAAACCCGATTATAATAACTGGGAAGGCAAAGAGGATTACGAGGAGCGTTTCATGCAAATTTTAGAGGCTAAATTTAATTAGATAAATATATTATTAACGATTTAAATAAATCCAACTTACAAAAGGATTCTTTATAGAGTCGATTGATAGCACATAATAATAGGTTCCTTCTGGCAATACTTTAGATGTTTTTGGTAATCCACGGTTAGGGATACCATTCCAATTGTTTTTATAATTATTGGTCTCGAAAACTAAGTTACCGTACCTACTATAAATTTTTATATTATTTACAGGGTAGTCTTCAATACATGGCACTATTAATACATCATTTAAACCATCGCCATTAGGAGAAAACCCTTCAGGTATTTGTAAACAGTTGTCTACAATAACCTCTGCAGAATCTTCATTATTAGTGTCGTCTCTATCTACTTCATTTAAACTCTCTAAACTTGCTGTATTTAATAAATTATTTGCAGAAACCACTAAAGCTGTAATCGTTAAAGTTTCTGATTGTCCAGCTGCCAACATTTCAATATCCCAAAAATACGATGATGTACTGTAAATTCCTTCACTAACATATGTTTCGATATAGCTATAACCTTCAGGCAAACTCTCATAAAGCATAATATCTGTAGCGCTTGTTGTCCCTAAATTTGTTACCGTAATTGTAAAAACAACCTCATCTCCAATAGATGCTTCTACTGGGCTTACTGCCTTTAAAACTTCTATATCTACATCCGAAGTATCCAATAAAACGTCTAATGTTGCATTGGCTTGAGTTGTATCTAGATTATTTACATCTGTAAAATTAGTACTATTATTTACATAATTACCAACTATATTAGAAGTTACTGGAACCGAAAAAATACAACTTGCTACTCCTTCTGGGAAAGATAAATTAGAAACACCTACAGCAATATCGCCAGATTGTCCAATAAATGTAGCTGAACATCCATTATCCTGCACCCACATTATTTCCCCAGCTAATTCTAATCCTGTAGGTAAATTATCTGTAAAGTTAATTTCCGTTTGTGCAGGGTTTCCTGGTAAATTAGTCACAGTAAACTCTAAAACACTTATATTTCCTTGTATAATTTCTGTTGGTGTAAAGGTTTTAACAATGGTTGGTGCTATTACTTGTACACTACTTATAGAAATATTGGTTTCAGGCGTTTGCTCTTCATTATCATCTGGATTAGGTATAGCTTCTGCCATATTTGTAAAAGCCCCTCCATAACTAGGTGCTGTAACTGGTATTATTATTTGCATCGTTGTATTACCATCCATATTAGGAATCTCTCCCGTTACTGTATTCCCATTTACAGTAAGTGTAGGGCAAGTTCCATTACCCGAAATTACAGTACAAATTGGCGGACCAGTAATTGCAAACTGATTACCTATAATATCTTCAAAATCAATGTTAATTGCACTAGAGCTTGTATTACTATTTGTAATATCTATTACCCAATTAAAACTTTGATTAACTGACACTTGTGTTGTCTCAGGATAGGTCTGTACTAATAAATCTATACAATCAGCAAAGTAAGTCGTTTCTATTGCAATATTATCATCTTCATTAAACTCAGGGTTATTAGATAAACTTACCACCCTAACTCCATTCTTTGCTTTTATTGGTACTTCGGAGCACTCTGGCTCCCAATTAACGACCACATGAAATGTTATGGAGCTCATTGCTGGTAAAGTCCAATTATCGTCTGACACAATTTCCCAAAATACATCTTCTGCTCCATCTTCAGGAATACCATCCATTGGCACACCTATATTAGTATTATTAATGGTTTGGCATACAGCTGTTCCTGTTGTACCTATACAATCTACAGATACGAGAGTCCCTTGCATTATCCCTATTGAATTCTCTGGCATATAATCTTGCAACGTAATATCTACATCTGCATTTCCTGAGTTAGTAACCACAATTTCATATGTTATTTCCCCCCAATCTGTAGTATTATCTTCTGCTCCTCCTTCTGGTAATGCTGGGCCTATTTGTGTTTTCGTTATAGATATATTAGTAATATCCTCGGGATCACAAACAGGAAAAGGAGGCAAAATAACAGCGTCGTAATCTACATTATTAGTAAAATCGATATCTGTTAACGCTGGAGTTAAAATATTTGTACCACTTTTTATATTAGCAATAGAGTTTTGTTGTTCTAGAATTTTACACAACTCAGGGTCTGGAAAAACAACTACGGTAGTCACCTCAATAGTTGTATTAGCAGGCATATAAAAATTATTTGTTCCCCAAAACTGTCCGCCATCGGTTATAGTAAAATCGTTACAACTAATATTACCTGTTGTACTATTGCAGGTTATAGATATAATATTCCATTCTAATGAAACGTTTAAATTTTGAAGAAAAAAACGAATGGTTGCATCTTCTGGACCATTATTACATACAGTAGTAACAAAGGTAACTTCCTCACTCCAATTTACCATTTGACTCGGAACAGGGTCTGTTTGTATGGTTTCTATGCATATATCTGTAAGCGGACATAGCTCACCTTCTAATAAAGGAGTTAATACCATATTAGACTCTGCAGTTAAATCAACTCCAAATGCTAACTCTATAAAACTGTTAACTTCTAGCTGCCCAACCTCTAGTCCGCATATTGGCGTTACATATCTATAAACAATTTGAAACGTTAATGTTCCTCCCGCACTAAATTCTATAGATTGCGTATTCTCAAACATTTCATGAGTACTCGATATGATTTCTGTATTAGCAGGAATATTTCCTAAGCTAGGGCAATCTGTACCATTAGTACCTCCAAGGCAAGTTAACGATTCAAATTCTACTACTGGTCTACCATTAACAAGACTAGATTCTAGTTCTATAAATCCATAAAATGCACTTAAGGGAAAGGTAACGCTACTATTATTAGTAATTGTAAAATTATACATCACTGCGTCTCCCCAATTAGAAATACCAGTTCCCTCACTTGGAGAGACTTGAGAATACTCTACAGTAAAATCTAAAGGTACATCTATAACATCTATTGAAATTATAGAAGTGTTATTAGACAAATTAACATCTGTTATTCCTTCTGGAGGAGACACTATTACAGTAGTAGCAATACCTCCAGGTGCTATTGTTGCATTTACCAATACACGAACCTCTACACTAGAATTAGCAGGCATATTAGCAACATTTCCTGTAAGCATATTATTTACAAAACTTAAATTAGTTACATTAGTTGCTCCTCCTATTGGATTTTGGCTTGTAGCATTTTGATAAAATATACTAGGGCTTAAAGTCTGCGAAAAGGTAACATTATTAACTTCATTTCCAGAGTTTATTATTGTTACTATGTATTGAAACTCGCCATAAATATTTACCTGAGAAATAGGAGCTCCTGTTAATGTCTCTGCAACAACTGTAGTTGCTAAATCAGTAGTTTGTGCTGCACTATTAAAAACAGAGAAACAAAATATAAGTAAGGTTATAGCGATTTTTTGCATTAGTTGGTTTTAAACATAAGATGGCGAAAAAATAAAAAGGTTGCGTTATATCGTTATTAAAAAACTTAAATTTGAACTTATAATATCCTAATTTAATGAGCAAACTCTATATAGTACCAACACCAATAGGTAACCTAGAAGATATTACTTTAAGAGCCATTACCGTTTTAAAAAGTGTAGATGGAATTTTAGCAGAAGATACCCGAACATCTGGTAAACTTTTAAAGCATTTTGAAATTACCACACCTATGCAAAGTCACCACATGCATAACGAGCATAAAACTGTCGCTAATGTAGTACAGCGTATTAAAAATGGAGAAACTATAGCCTTAATAAGTGATGCTGGTA
This sequence comes from Pontimicrobium sp. MEBiC01747, assembly GCF_053601635.1. NCBI lineage: Bacteria > Pseudomonadati > Bacteroidota > Flavobacteriia > Flavobacteriales > Flavobacteriaceae > Pontimicrobium > Pontimicrobium sp. MEBiC01747. The sequence goes on along the minus strand of NZ_JBSHNS010000358.1, from coordinate 36,011 downwards.
CACCTGCAATTTCCGATCCTGGTTTTTTATTAACTAGGGCTTGTATCGAGAATGGTATTGAGGTAGATTGTTTACCTGGGGCTACTGCTTTTGTTCCTGCTCTAGTAAATAGTGGATTACCAAACGACAAATTTGTTTTTGAAGGCTTCTTGCCTGTTAAAAAAGGAAGGCAAACGCGTTTATTATTATTAGCAGAAGAAACAAGAACTATTATTTTTTACGAGTCGCCACATAAGCTTGTAAAAACCTTAGGTCATTTTTGCGAATACTTTGGAGAACACAGACCCGTTTCTGTTTCTAGAGAATTAACTAAATTGTACGAAGAAACTGTAAGAGGAACCGCTAAAGAAGTGCTTGAGCATTACACAAATAAACCTCCAAAAGGAGAAATTGTAATTATTGTAGGAGGAAAAAAATAGAACTATCAATCATCAATCAAAAAAAACATCATGTTAAAAAAACACCTATTACTATATATATCAGCAATTATTTTAATTGCTTGTGGTACCACAAAACCTAATAACAAGGTATTAAAAACGACTTCTACAACATCAAATTATTATGATGTTGTTAATAAAAATTTTACAGCAGACATAGCATATAACACGACTGCTTTTGTGGAACAATATTGGAGAATAGTTGGTAATACTGGTTTTAATAAAAGCATCTATAATATTGCAGAGCAACTTGAAAAAGCTGGATATGTATTAGAAGAAAAAGCAACGGCTAAAGATATTTTAACTTACAGAATAGAAAAAAGAGATTTAAAACAACCTACTTGGGAGCCTGTAGATGCTAAAATTACTATAGAAGGAGAAACTTCTCCGCTATTACAACATGCTACTAATAGAAACATGCTAGCTATTAATTCTTATAGCACACCTAAAGAAGGAGTTACTGCTGAAGTAATACATATTAAGGATCTTAAAAAATTAAAAAACACAGATGTAAAAGGAAAAATCGTTTTTGTAGAAACCAGTCCTTCAAGAGTGTTTAAAACAGCAGTTGTACAAGGTGGTGCTGTTGGAGTTTTATCGTATAGCAATCCTAAATACCTTCAACCAGAAAAAAATACAACCTCTATACAATTTCGTTCTATCCCTTTAAATAAAGACATAAAGGGTTGGGCCATTGCCATGTCTTATGAAGCAAAAGAACGTTTAAAAAATAAACTGAGTAAAGGCAAAGTTACCCTAAATGTTACAATAGACACTAAAATTTATAACTCGGAAGAGCTAACCATCGTTGCCGACATTAAAGGCAGTACATTACCCGAAGAGCGTTTAGTATTTAGCGCACACGTACAAGAACCAGGCGCTAATGACAATGCAACAGGTGTTGGTGTAGCTCTAGAAATGGCAGCTATTACAGCTAATTTGGTTAAGAATAAAACGTTTACCCCTAAACGTACGCTAACCTTCCTTTGGGGAGATGAAATTATATCTACCAGACGCTATGTTCAAGAAGACAAAGCTAGAGCAAAAAATATTAAATGGGGGATTAGTCTAGATATGGTTGGAGAAAATACAGCCATTACAGGTGGTTCTTTTTTAATTGAAAAAATGCCCGACCCAAGTGCTATTTGGACACGAGGTAATGATAAACACACAGAATGGGGCGGCATGAAAATGAGTTTAAGCCAAATGAAACCACACTATTTAAACGACTTTTTAATTGATAAATTTAAAGCACAAGGGAAACGAGCGAACTGGGAAGTTAACACTAATCCTTTTGAAGGCGGTAGTGATCATGTTCCATTTTTAAGCGCAGATATTCCTAGCGTTTTATTTTGGCATTTTACAGATCAATTTTACCATACCGATAATGACCGTTTAGACAAAGTATCTAAAACCACACTTAAAAATGTAGGTATTGCTTCTCTTGTTTCTGCTTACGAGCTATTAAATGCCGATGAACATACCGCAAAAAAAATAATTAAAAGTATAGAACATGCAGCTATTGCACGATTAAACGAGGAATTAAAGCAAAGTAAAATTGCGTTACAGAATGGAGACCATTTAAAAACACAAATTGAAATACTAAATGCCTGGAAAGATTGGTACAGTAAAGCTATAGAAACTACTAAAGATATGGTTAGTAATGTTTCTCTTATTAATACAACAATAGAAAATGCCAAAAACACTATAAAAACAAAAACGAACGATTGTATTAATCTTTTAAGCAACTAATGCAACTAGATAATGTATTACATAATATAAGCCAGTGCGATATTTGCAAATTTCATCTCCCTTTAGGCCCTCGTCCTGTAGTAACTGCTCATAGCAACTCAAAAATTGTAATTATTGGGCAAGCTCCAGGCACTAAAGTTCATGCTTCTGGAATTCCGTGGGATGATCAAAGCGGGAAAAAATTAAGGCAATGGTTAAATGTTAGTAATGAAGATTTCTATGACACTACTAAGTTTGCTATTGTACCTATGGGATTTTGTTACCCTGGAAAAGCAAAAACAGGAGATTTACCCCCAAGAAAAGAATGTGCCCCACAATGGCATGAGACTCTATTTAAAAATATGCCCAATGTAAAACTTGTACTTTTAATAGGTGCTTATGCCCAAAAGTATTATTTAAAAGAACAGGCTAAAAAAACACTAACTGAAACGGTAAGTGAATACAAAAGTTATTTACCAAAATATTTCCCAATACCTCATCCATCTCCTACCAATAGATTTTGGAGAGCAAAAAACCCTTGGTTTGAAGAATCGATAGTTCCCATTTTACAACAAAAGGTTCACCATATTATTAATAAATAAAAAACCTCACTATTACTAGTAAGGTTCTCTATATTTATTTTTTATTGCAATTAACGGTCTATTATCTACAGACAGAAAACTGCAAACTCAATTACACGTGCTTTCCTACCTCAAAACCGTGTTTTCCTAAATATTGGTTTCCGCTTTCTATAGCATCACCTTCAAGCGTTGTTCCCATAGAGTCATTCCAACGGTTTAAATATCCAAACAAAGAAATAACACCTAACATTTCAACAATTTCTCCTTCATCCCAGTGTTCGTGTAAACGTGTTTTTATATCCTCGTCAACTGCATTTGGTACTTGAGAAGCCGCTAAAGAAAAATCTAACGCAGCACGCTCAGCATCACTAAAAGCTGGATGTGTTCTATATTCCCAAATATTATCTAATTGTTCTTGTTCTGCTCCATAACGTTCTGCTGCACGAATAGCATGTGCTTGACAATAACGACAACCAGTGGCATTACTACTTACCCATGCAATCATTCTTTTTAATGCAGATGTTACACGTCCTTCGTTAGCCATTACGGCCATGTTTAAATTTATAAAAGCTTTACTAATGGCTGGCCTGCGTTGCATTGTTAATACAGAATTTGGGCAAAATCCTAAAGTCTCATTAAAGAACTCGGCTAGTTTTTTAGTCTCCAAATCATGCTCTGGAGTTAATGGTGTTATTAATGGCATAAATTTTAATTTATAGAGTTGTATTTTGTTGCATTAAAGTTAAGTCGTATTTTGCTAATACGTATTACAAATAACGATAAAAAACTTTAATAATGGCACATAAAATAACAACGCAATGGAAAGGTAAAATGCTTTTTGAATCTGATAATCCTAGTGGTCATACCGTTTTAATGGATACTTCTGAAGACAATGGTGGAACCAATAAAGGTTTAGGACCTAAAGCCATGATGCTATCTTCTTTGGCTGGTTGCTCTGGATTAGATGTTGTTTCTATTTTAGCAAAAATGAAAACCGAAATAGACGACTTTAAAATGGAAGTAGAAGGCTTATTAACAGACGAACACCCTAAATACTACCATACAGTAACTGTAGATTATCATTTTTATGGTACTAATTTAGATGAATCTAAAATTAATAAAGCAGTAAACCTATCTGTCGAAAAATACTGTGGTGTTATGGAAATGTTCAGAAAATTCGCTGATGTAAAAACAGCAATACATTTTCATAATGCATAATATATGATTTTTGACTTTACTATAAATTATCTATTAAAAAACAATATTGTTTTATTAAAACAAAAATTAATTCAATAAATGCGCTGGACATTAAAGGCTAAACCTAATCCGCAAACTGTACAACAGCTTTCAAAAGCATTACAAGTAGATACTTCTATAGCCTCTTTACTTGTACAACGTGGTATTGAAACTTTTGAAGCTGCCAAAGATTTTTTCAGACCATCTCTAGACGATTTACATAATCCCTTTTTAATGAAAGATATGGATAAAGCAGTCTCCAGAATAGAAACTGCTATTGCTAATAATGAAAACATATTAGTTTATGGCGATTATGATGTAGATGGTACAACGGCGGTCTCTTTAATGTCTTCATATTTATTAAGTATTTATCCTAATATTGCAACTTACATTCCTGATCGTTATAATGAAGGTTATGGTGTTTCCTACCAAGGTATTGACTATGCATCAGACAACGATATCTCATTAATAATTGCATTAGATTGTGGCATAAAAGCCATAGATAAAGTTGCTTATGCTAAAGATAAAAATATCGATTTTATTATTTGCGATCACCACAGACCAGGTGATAGTATTCCTGATGCTGTTGCTGTTTTAGATCCTAAACAAGAAGATTGCAACTATCCTTTTGATGAGCTTTGTGGTTGTGGTGTAGGGTTTAAACTCATTCAAGCTTTAGCATTAAAAGAAAATAAAACAATACAAGATTTAATACCTTATTTAGATCTTGTTGCTACTGCAATTGGTGCAGATATTGTGCCAATTATTGGAGAAAATAGAATTTTAGCCTATTATGGTTTACAGGTTATAAATAGCAATCCAAGAGCTGGTTTTAAAGCCATTATAAGTCAATTAAAAAAAGACATATTAACCATAACAGATGTTGTTTTTACAATTGCTCCAAGAATTAATGCTGCTGGACGTATGAAACATGGTCAATATGCTGTGGACTTATTAACACAAAACGACATAACTATAGCCACTAGTTATGCTGAAGAAATTGAAACCTTTAATACCAATAGACGTGAGACAGATAAACAGATTACAGAAGAAGCTCTCAAACAAATTGAAGAACAAAAAGAGCAGGAACGCTTTACTACTGTTGTTTACAATGAAGCTTGGCATAAAGGCGTTATTGGTATTGTGGCTTCTAGATTAATAGAAACTTATTACAGACCAACACTAGTATTTACTAAAAGTGGCGATAAACTAGCAGCCTCTGCTAGATCTGTAAAAGGCTTTGATGTTTATAATGCTTTAGAAGCTTGCTCTGATTATATAGAACAGTTTGGAGGTCATAAATATGCTGCCGGACTAACTTTAAAAGAAGAAAACTATAATGCTTTTAAACAACAATTTGAAAACGTTGTAAAAAATACTATAGATGCACGCCTATTAACCCCAGAAGTTACAATAGATACGCAATTAAATTTAAGTGATATTACACCTAAATTCTACAGAATATTGAGTCAATTTGCTCCTTTTGGGCCTAGTAATATGTCTCCAGTTTTTATGAGCGCTCATCTTAAAGATACTGGATATGGTAAATGTGTTGGAGAAGACAACAAACATTTACGTATAACAGTTACACAAAACGGAGCACCTAAAATAGTTTGTATTGGTTTTGGGTTAGGAGATAAACTAAACCTAATTGAAAATAAAAAAGAGTTTAAGGCCGTTTATTCTATAGATGAAAACCATTGGCAAGGGATAACGTCTTTGCAATTAAAACTAAAAGATATAAAACCTTAATTGTTTTTTTACAATTTATCTATTTAGTTATTTAGATTCATTATAAATAATGTTATATTTGGTCTTGTAAAAGCAACTAAAAATGGATAATGAAATCACTAAAATATATCATAACGCCTTTGGAATAGCATTTCAATGGAAACATACCAGCTCTAAACAAGGTAAAATTCAAATTGTATTTAGAAATATGGGATTTTATCTTACACCTAATGAGATAAGAGCATTTTACAAACATGTTACTGAAGCACAAGAACCTAAAAACTGTAGTTGTTGTAGTGTAGAATGCAATGCTAGAACCATTTTATTGAGAACGCCAAGTACCAAGATAGATTTAGCAGTTAATAAGCAAGAATTAGCAGATGTACATGATTTAATTAAAGGAACTTTATTTCAATTAGATTTAAATAACTACCTAAATAACATTTGTAAGCATTAATTTTGTTATTGTATTGTAATCACTTTAGCAACTCATAGCAATTTAATTTATGCAAAAAAATGATCCGTATGCTGCGTTAAGATTTAAAGAATTCAATATTTTTCTATTAATGCGCTTTGCTTTAGTATTTGCATGGACCATGCAGTTTATTGTTATAGAATGGCAAGTATATACTATTACTAAAGATCCATGGTCTCTTGGTATGATAGGCTTAATGGAAATTATACCCGCATTAAGTATGGCTTTATTTGCAGGCCATATAGTAGACCAGAAGGAAAAACGAAATCTGCTAGCCCTTTGCATTGCAGCATTCTCTTTAATTAGTTTAGGTTTATTCCTTTTAACTTGGCCCAAGGTTATTGCAGATTGGTCTACAAAAACAGTGTTGTATGGTATTTATGCTTTAGTATTTTTTGGAGGGTTTTTACGCTCCTTTTTTGGGCCAACGATATTCTCATTAATTTCATTAATTGTTCCTAAAAAAATATACCCAAATGCTGCTACTTGGAGTAGTTCTACTTGGCAAATGGCCTCTGTATTAGGGCCTGCTTTTGCTGGTTTCTCTATACGTTGGTTTGGTGTACACTGGACGTTATGTTGCGTCTTTGGTTTAGTTTTATTCTCGTTACTAGTTGTTTTTAAAATAGAAAGGAAACCCATTTTAAACCCAAAAATTGGAGAACCCGTAATGCAAAGTTTAAAAGAAGGAGTAAAATTTGTTTATAAAACCAAAGCCATTTTAGGAGCTCTAACTCTAGATATGATTGCTGTTTTATTTGGAGGAGCTATTGCCTTATTACCTGTTTTTGCTCAAGACATTTTAAAAGTAGGACCAGAAGGTTTTGGTGTATTACGTGCAGCTCCAGCTATTGGGGCTTTTTTAACAATGTTAATTACAGCCTATATTCCTATTAGTAAAAATGCTGGTTTAAAATTACTAGCTGCCATTTTTGGTTTTGGGGTTTGTATTATAGTCTTTGGTTTATCTTCTATTTTCTGGGTATCGGTTCTTGCTTTATTTTTTAGTGGTGTAACCGATGGGGTTTCCATGGTGATTAGGCAAACCATTTTACAACTAAAAACCCCCGATAATATGAGAGGTCGTGTGGCATCGGTTAACTCTATGTTTGTTGGCTCTTCAAACGAGCTTGGTGCTTTCGAAAGTGGTTTAACCGCAAAATTAATGGGTACAGTAACCGCAGTTGTTTTTGGCGGCACAATGACCTTAATTACTGTAATTACTACTGGAATAGCCCTTCCTTCTTTTAGAAAGTTAGATTTAAGAAAAGATATCGAAGCGCATGAAAAAGGGTAAAATAAGCATTCTGAAAATCGAAATATATCTTTCGGCAATTTCTTATTCTCTATCATTTAACCTATCTAGACTAAAAGAATATTTTTGCTTTTTTTAATTTCTTTATGGGTAAAATCTTATAATTACATTCAAAATATTTATCTTACATTTTGTTTTGTAAAGCCTAGAACAAATGAAAAAGATACTTATCCTTATTCTTATTGTAATTATTTCGATTTTCGCTTATAACCAATATAAAGAGTACCAGCGTTTTCATCCTAAAAACCTAAATTACAAAGCAAGTAATTCTATAGATTTAAATTATCACGATCAAACTGTTGTTTATAAATATAATGAAGCTATTGCAACTTTAAACGGGTACACAATTACACAATGGAGCACTAACGAAATAGATGTACGTAATCCTGAAAACGATGATACAGAAACAGAGTATGCAGTAAATACTTATGCTAAAAAGTTAGCAAAAGTAAAGTTTTACGAAGCTAAGTTAGTGCAATCTTTAAAACTTAAAAATGAAGGACTAAGCAACACAGATATTAAATATATTGAAGAAAAAGGTATAACAAAAGAAGCTTATACGCATTCTATAGAGACCGAAAAATTTAGACGTTTAATGCTACAAGAACTTCCAAAAAACAACTTAGTTGATGGTGAAAAGAATGCTTTTGTATACCAAATTCAAAAACTTCTAGTAAAAAAAGGGTTTAATATTCCTGTAGATGGGGTTTATAAAAACATCACTTCGGATGCATTGAAAGCATTTGAAGAGAAAAATCAATTATTCCCTGATGGAAAAATAGATGTAATGACTCTGGAAGCTTTATTAAACTAATATTCTTTTAACTCTAGCGTTTCTCCATTAAACACACCATAGGTATAATAGCTAATCCAGTCCCCTAAATTTAAGTACTTAGAATTCTCATTTAGTTTAATATCTAGTGGTAAATGTCTGTGTCCAAAAACAAAAAAATCGCGATGTTTAGTTTCTAGTTTACGTTTGCAATATTGTACTAACCATTCATTATCTTCTCCTAAAAAGGTAACATCTTCATCTCCCGAAATTAATTTATTCTTTACCGATAAATATTGCGCTAATCGCACGCCTAAATCGGGATGTAACCATCTAAAAAACCATTGTGCCACAGGATTAGTAAACACTTTTTTCATGCGCTTATAACCTTTGTCTCCAGGCCCTAAACCATCACCATGGCCAATAAAAAAGACTTTATCATTAAAGATAAATTCTTTTGGTTTATGATAAACTGGTATGTTTAATTCTTCTTCAAAATAGCCATTCATCCAAAGGTCATGATTTCCAACAAAATAGTAAATAGGAATTCCAGAATCACTAATTTCTGCTAGCTTTCCAAGCGTTCTTGTAAACCCTTTGGGTACAACCGTTTTATATTCTGCCCAAAAATCGAATAAATCTCCTAATAAAAAAATAGCTGCGGCATCTTCTTTAACTTCGTCTAACCATGCCACAAACTTCTTTTCTCTGGGAATAGATTGTGCTTTTGTTGGTGCTCCTAAATGATTATCGGAAGCAAAGTATATTTTTTTTCCTTCTGGAATTTGCATGTGTAAATATAAAAAAGTTGATTTATATGATTTCAATTTTCCTACCTTAGTTTTCAAATAATTAAAAATAATTAGGAGACCTTTTAATAAAATGACCATTAATAAGTAAAAGCCCAAGTATGAGCGATCAAAAAATAATAACACTTTTAAAAAATGGTCATCGAGATAAAGCGTTTCGAGAATTATATAAACTCTATCCTAGAATAGAAAAATTAATTTTATCTAAAGGTGGTACAAAAGCAGATGCAACCGATGTGTTTCAGGAAGCATTAATTGTATTAAACAGGAATCTTGAAAAATCAGATTTCTCACTTACCGCATCCTTTTACACATATCTTTATTCGGTTTCAAGGTTTATATGGAAGGATCAACAAAAACAATTTTCTAAACAAGAATTACATGATTTAAACACCGAAGACGTTTCTATATTCCATAGTGTTTTAGAAGAGAAAAAGTACCAATTAGCAGAACAATCTTTTCGCGAATTAGGCGAACGCTGCCAGCAATTATTACAATGGTTTTATGTAAAAAAAATGTCGTTTAAAGACATTGCAAAGCAGATGCAATTTAAATCTGAAAAAATTGCAAAAAACCAAAAGTATAAATGCTTACAAAAAGCTAAAGGTATTTACAATGCTCAGGCTAACACCATTAACTCTTAATTCTTGAAACACATGGAAAATACTATAGAACGCATAGACAATTATATAAACAATACACTTACAAAAACAGAAAGATTAGCTTTTGAAAAACAACTAAAAACCGATGATGCTTTTAATACACTCTACAAAGAACATGTAGTGCTTTTAGAAGGTATAAAACGAGTAGATTTAAAGACCGATATTCTTGCTGCCAAAAAACACTTTATTATAATACGTTGGTTGAAATTTATAGGCATTACCATTGCCGCTATAATTTTAGCAATAGTAGCATATTATTCTGTTTTCGGTACAGATACTCCAGTTAATTTGCCCGAACAAAAAACAATAATTAACAATACGCTAGAAAGCGAAAATGGCGTAACTATAGATTCAACTAAAAACTATATACTTGTCTACAAAAGAGACTCACTTGTTGTTGATAAAAATCATGGACATGTAACAACATTTAAAGACATTGAACTTATTTCTTATTTAGAATATTCAAGCATTGAAGCTGTAAAAGCAGATTTCCCAGACATTAAAAGTGTAACGCCAGTAAACGATACGATTAGGCATTATAAAAAGTATACGTACCAAATGCTTAAAACTAAAATTGATGTAGTTATTGAAACTTCTAATCAAAGTAACAACAAAGAAAATAATGTAAGTGATACCGAAGAAGACGCTATAAATACTGTCTCAGCTGTAAAACAGAGCAGCATTATAAAAGACTCTATTATAACAGAAATACCTGAACCGCTGTCTCCAGAACTTATTAGTTTTTATAAATCTGTTAAAAAAGTACCACAAACGATTACTGTAGATATGGAAAAAGGAGCGACAATTGCTCTTAAAGAAGGCACTCAATTAACTATTGCTCCTAAATCTTTAGCTTATAAAAAGACTAATAGAATTGCTCGCGGTAAGATTAAACTGGACGTTACAGAATACTACAAATTGTCCGACATACTATTAGCCAATTTAAATACAAAAAGCGATGATAATCTACTAGAAACTGGCGGTATGTTATTTATAAAAGCAAGTAAAAATGGTAAAGCATTAAAGTTAGCAGATTCTAAAACAATGATTATTAGTTTTCCTGATAAGGGTAAACAAGGGATGCAATTATTCTCTGGAGAGGAACATAATAACGAGATTAATTGGAAATTAAATAAATCTACTAAAGGAAGCCCTACAAGCAGTAAATTTATACACTTTATAGAAGAAGACGTAGAAGTTGCGTTTAATGTTGTTGAAAAAGTACCAATTTTTCCAGGCTGTGAAAATGAGACTAATAATATTAGTAGACGAAAATGTTTTAAAGAAAAAATAAATGCATTATTAGCAAAAGAGTTTAATAATGATATCGCTTCAGATTTAAATTTGACAGGAAAAATAAAAGTTAGAATATTCTTTAAAATTGATAAAGAAGGTAACATTATTGACGTTGAAGCTAGAGCACCACATAAGCAGTTAGCAGATGAAGCTATTCGATTTATAAATTTATTACCAAAAATGAAACCTGCTACACAACGCGGCAGAGCGGTTACAGTACCATATTATTTACCTATAAACATAACACTTGAAGGCGTGACAAGAGCTACGCCACCCATTACTGTAAGAGATGAAGGAGATATTATTGGAGAAATTGAAAATATAATAGTTACTGATTCTGTAATTGGAAACATAAAACAATCTAACCTAGAACGCTACACATTTGCGACTTCAAAATTAGGCTGGATCAATTGTGATCGTTTTGCAAGAATAACAGGTAAAAGAGTACGTTTTAGATTAAAAATAAAAGACGCAGGCAATGCCAATTTAAAATTAGTGTTTAGAAGTATAAGTGCCGTTTTACCTAGCAAAAAGTATAAAAACAGTTTTGATTTTGGCACAGTCCCAGCAGACGAAAAAGTTGTTTTAGTTGCTATTAAAAAGATAAGAGATAAAATATATCTTGGTATAAAGGAAACAGAAACGAAGCAACTTACAGAAGTAGACTTAGAATTTAAAGAAGTGACTATAAAAGAGTTAAAAGGTGCATTAAACAAGTACAATGATGGCTTTTAATGCAAGAAACAAATTCCCAATAAGCTTTAGCTATTTAGATAAACAATTACAAGCTTTAGAATAACACAAAACTCAACTTAAAACTCCAATACAATGAATAAATCTATTATAATTTATTTGTTAACTATAGTTAGCACCATCTGTTTTGCTCAACAAGACAAATCTGATTTAAAAATGACCTCAAACTATTCTTCAAACAATGAAGAACTAAGTGATATTTTTCAATTTGAAGGTATTGAATATTACAATTTACAATTCTCTGGAAAAGATCTAAAATCTAAACATTATCAGTTAACAGTAAAAGACATTTGGAATGGCAAAATAGTTTCAGATACTACAATTGTTAACAGTTCTAATCTTCCTTTTAAAGTGCATCAAAAAATCAATGACACTGTATTTAAGATGAAAGTTATGTCTAAATTTTCAGAAAATAACACTTTAAAAATGAGTTTTAAATTCCCTAGATTTTCAATAAACAAAGAATTTAAAGCGATTAAATCTAATGACTATAGTTTAAGGAATATCGCTGAAGAAAGTAATTTAGAATTAAAATATAATGATACATTTTATTTACTCGCATACATTTTACCATACGAAAAAAGTGATGGTTCAAAATCTTGGTGTGATGTCGGTAAGGATGGTAAAGACATTGAAAAATGGGGCAAAAAATTTAATATAAAACATTATTTAATTTTCGAAATGCGATTCTTCTAGTTTTTAAAGCAGGAAACATCATTAAATCTATTACAATACAACCTTCGAATAAGCGTTTTAATATTCAATTAAAACTTTCCGTTAATTTTAAAAATAACAAATGAAACCATTAATAATATTATTTTTCATAGTATCTAATCTCTTTTTAAATGCACAAGATTGCTATTATGAAGACTATTATAATCAAGTTGATTTAGCAAAAAAAGAGTACAATAAAAGAAACTATACAAAAGCTAGTAAACATTTTAAAAAAGCCTTTTCTAGTGTAGACTTCCCTCTTGGTCACGACCTTAGTTTTGCTTTAGTAGCTGCTAAAGAGATAAAAGATGAGCAATGGATGGAGAGTATTGCTATAACATTAGCTAAAGGTGGCATTCCATTAAAATATTTTAATAACTACTACACCTTTAATTGGCATAAAACATTTAAATCTAATTTTAAAAATTATCGTAAATATTATCTAGATAACTTTGATATTAAACTGAAAGAACGCTGGATAGCTTTAATACTAAAAGAACAAACTATAACGAATAAACATATTGAGTTTAACTTAGGGAAAAGATCTTTAACATTACAACAAATGATAGATGATGCCTACTCAATTTTAAATGAATTAAACGACATAGTACTATCTAAAGGCTTTCCTGGAGAACAAAAAATAGGATATTTGTATATAAAAGGTAAAAACAGAATAGAATCTTATGGGGCATTCAACTTATTATTAAATACATATTTAAGAGGAGAAAGCATCTTTAAAACTGGCATCCAAAATTTAATTTGTAACGGCAAGCTATCTCCAGATTCAAAAAACAAATTATTAGACGAAAACGAGCTTCTTTACAGTAAAGGTATTGAAGAAGCGATAACTATTGTGTATAATAAATATAAGAAAGATTAATCATGAATACAATAACTACCCTCTAAATAAAAAGAAATCGTCTTTCATATCTTCTATCTGCGAATCTTCATTTGTAATAATATAATTAATCGCTTTAGAGGTAAATGCATCTCCTTTTTTAGTTAGAGATACGATACTTTCATCAATCACAATCATATTGTTTTTAAGAGCTAATTCCAACACGGTTTTGGCTCTTACTTTTTGCCAATTTATATGTTCTCTTAAATGGTTAACGTGGCGTTCTTCTGCTTCGTTATGGTTTTTAAGGTGTAATAAAAAGGTTAAAAGAGATACTTCTGTTCGTTGTTGTTTTTCTCTATAAATAACAGCTATTAACCCTTTTGTAGGTGCAAACAAATACACCATTAAAAATAGAAGCCCCAACATGGTTGTTATAGATCCAGATATAGAGGCATCTAACCAATGTGCAAACCAATAACCAGAAATGGCACTGAACACCCCAAAACTAACGGCCAACATCAACATTTTCTTTAAATCTGTTGTTAATAAATAGGCACTTGCTGCTGGTGCAATCATTAAAGCAACTACTAAAATAGCTCCTACGGCATCGAACGCCCCAACAGTAGTTACAGACGATACCGTCATTAATCCGTAATGAATAATTACTGGAGAAAACCCTAAAGACGCCGATAATCCGGCATCGAACGTACTTACTTTTAATTCTTTAAAAAAGGCTATTAATAAACTAATGGTGACTAAAAGAATGATACCTACAACCCACATAGACTTTGGTCCTATATCTGTACCAGCTATTAACAATCTATCGAAAGGAGCAAAAGCTAATTCTCCTAATAACACTGCATCTACATCTAAATGAACATCGTTTGCATTTTTTGCTATTAAAATAACACCTATGCTAAAAAGCGCTGGAAAAACTAAACCTATTGCTGTATCTTCTTTTACCAATCCTGTTTTTTGAATCCACTCTACTAGAATTACTGTAATTATACCTGTTAAGGCTGCTAACAGAATAAGTATGGGTGAGTTTAAATTTTGTGTAATAAAAAACCCTATCACTATACCTGGTAGTATGGAGTGGCTTATAGCATCGCTAATCATCGCCATTTTACGTAATACTAAAAAGGTTCCTGGTATAGCACAAGCAATGGCTACTAAACTAGCAATAAGTTGTATTTCTATTTGTGCACTACTCATTGGTATTGGTTTGTTGATTATACAAATTAGAAGCTGTTTTAAATCCTTCCTCGGTTAAACTCCACATAGTCCCTTCTAGTTTTACATAGTTTTTATCTACTAATTTTTGAAGCGTCCCTCTTGTATAGCCTTGAAAGTTATTTAAAATTTTAATGGTATGTGGGTGCGAAATATCTTCATGTGTTTCTGCTATATTATACATAAAGGCTAATGTTTTATGTAATTTTAAGTCTCGTCTGTTTTTAATAAAACGTATTTGCTTAAATAATAATCCACGACTAGGTGAAAACACAAAAGAAAACAATACAAATACTGAAGCTACTAATACAATTACTGGCCCTGTAGACAGGTTATTTTGAGATGCGCTAATTGCAGTTCCAAACACTCCAGAAAATGCACCAAAAATAGCAGCTAAAAGTACCATAACACCTAAACTATTTGTCCATTGTCGTGCTGCTGCTGCTGGTGCTAATAGCATAGCACTCATTAACACTACTCCTACTGTTTGTAAACCTAATACAATAGCTAATACAATAAAGCTGGTAATTAAAATATCAATTATTTTTGTATTAAACCCTAGTGTTTTAGTATAATCTGCATCAAATAATAATATTTTAAATTCTTTCCAAAACAATAAAAGTACTAATAAACAAATTCCTGTAACGGTTGCCATTAACCAGACATCGCTTTCTACTAATGTTGCTGCTTGCCCAAAAAGGTATTTATCTAAACCTGCTTGATTAGCGTTTGGTTGTTTTTGGATAAAGGTTAGCAACAACATTCCGAATCCAAAAAATAGAGATAGGATAAGGCCTAAGGCTGTATCGGATTTTAAATGTGTTTTAGTAATGATTCCTCTAATCCAAAACGTTCCTATTAAACCACTTACTAAAGCTCCTAATAGCAATACATTGCTATCTTTTGCTCCAGTAATTAAAAAGGCTATTGCGATGCCTGGTAACGCTGCATGAGAAATTGCATCTCCAAGCAGACTTTGTTTTCGCAATACAGCAAAGCTACCTAACATACCACAAACAGCACCAAGTATGGCTGTTCCCAATGTTATGGTTCTAAGTGTATAATCGGAAAAAACGAGCGATATGTATTCTTTTATGTCGATGAGTTTTGGTTTTTTAACAGTTATTTATATTTTCTTTCCTCTAGCTTTTCAAGCTTTAATTTGTCTTGTTTACTTCTAATTTCTGTTCTTTCAAAAAAATGTCCATCTGGCCAAATTAACTTTTCTTTTATCGCCCTTCTTTTTAGTAAATCTATATCTTCAACTTTTTCGTAAGCCCATATTTTCCATTTAGTTATCATAATACTCCAAATACCCCAAGCTAAAATAAAACCTATAACGCATGTTACTAAAACAATTTTTAATTCTAAATTTAAAATATATGTCAAACTAGGTAAAATAATCATAGCGATAAATACTGGTATATTTACCATTATATGACCTCTATTAATTACTTTGGTTATTGACGTTTTAGATTCCATTTATTACGTTTCGTTTCAATTATTAAGATTCCTGCCTTCGCAGGAATGATAGCTATTCTTGTATGCTTACTTTATAATTTATTCCGTAGGTTTTTGTTAGGTTATCGTCGTTAAAAATATCTTTTACTGGTCCTGTTGCAATTTTCTTTACATTTAAAAAGGTTACCCAATCAAAGTATTCTGGAACAGTTTGCAAATCATGGTGTACTACTATTACTGTTTTTCCTGCTTTTCGTAATTCTTTTAAGATATTTATAATAGCTATTTCTGTTGTAGCATCTACGCCCTGAAAAGGTTCGTCCATAAAGTAAATGGAGGCATTTTGCACTAAGGCTCTTGCCAAAAATATACGTTGTTGTTGCCCTCCAGATAATTGACTTATTTGTCTGCCTTTAAAGGGTAACATTCCTACTTTTTCTAAAGCTTCTAGTGCTAATTTCTTCTCTTTTTGTTTAGGGCGTTTTATCCAACCTAAGCTTCCATAAGTTCCCATCATGACAACATCTAGGGCTGTGGTTGGAAAATCCCAATCTACACTTCCTTTTTGTGGTACGTAGGCTACTAAAGACCGTTGTTTTTCGTAAGATTTACCGTAGATACTAACGCTTCCCGCTATCGGCTTTAAAATTCCTAAAATAGATTTTATAAGTGTAGATTTTCCTGCGCCATTTGGTCCAACTATAGCCATAAGCACTCCTTCTGGAATTTCTAAATCGATATCCCAAAGCACTGGCTTATAATTATATGCCACTGTTAAATCGTCTACTTTTACTGCTATGTTTTTACTCATAATAGTTTTTATCTTTTAATTACAAAGCCTTTGTTTTATTGTGTTTTCCTTTTATATATTTACTAATAAAAAAAGCAATACCAAAAAGAAAAGTATAGATAAACAGAAATTTAAAAGCTCTTAAAGCTATTGTTTTTATATTCTTTTCTATAGTTATTTTAAGGCTAAACAAACCACTTAATTCGCTCTCAACTCCATATATTCCACTAATGGGTGTACTTATTAATTCTCCTTTTTTATTAAACAATAAATACGTTGGATAATTTGTTATATTAAGTCGTTTTATAAAGTTTTCTCCATGCTTATTATTATAAAATGTCCAATTAGGATTATTTGCTATTAAAAAATCCCATGGTTTCTTTTTATTAGATAATAATTTTTGAGTTACAGATTCTGGATCGATAGTTACACTCATTATTACCAGGTCCTCTTTATACTTATTCAATAATTGAGGAAAATATTTCATATCTTTTAAACAAGGTGTACATCCAGCAAACCAAAAATCCATTAAAATAACTTTTCCTTTATAATCTGATATTGATTTTAACTCTCCAAACTGATTTTTTAAAACAATATCATCTAATTGTATATTTTTATCATATTTACTACTATTCTGTTTTACTAAAAACAAAATTATAATTACAGTATAAAAAACAAAAAGCCCTAAAATATATCGCTTTAAAATCTTCATAAATTAATTATTTAAGCGCCTCTATAATTGTATTTACATTATACTCGAACATTCCAATATAAGTTCCTTCAATAGTTCCTGCATCTCCTAAAGCATCGGAGTATAGTGTTCCTCCAATTGCTACTTCATGATCTTTAGATTTTACTGCTGCTTGTAATGCTTCTATGGTTCGTTTTGGTACAGAGCTTTCTACAAAAATAGCTTTTACATTTTTTTCTATAATAAAAGCTGCTAATTTCTGAACGTCTTGAACGCCTGCTTCTGTTGCAGTGGATAATCCTTGTAACCCTACGACCTCGAATTGAAATGCTTTTCCGAAATAATTAAACGCATCATGGGCTGTAACTAATATGCGTTTCTCTTTAGGTAGTTTGTCTATAACACTACTTAACTTAGCTTTTAAGGCATCTAGTTTTTTAAGGTATTGCTTTTCATTTTCAGCATAATTAGCTGTATTTTTTGGGTCTTTTTTAGATAACACCTTAGTAACTTCTTTTGCAAATGTTTTAAAGTAATCGATATCGAACCATACATGCGGATCGTAATTAGACGCAAAATACTCAGAGCCTATTAAAGTGCTTTTATCTAATGCTTCGGCTAAAGCTATTTGAGACTTTGCTTGATTTCCCATTTTTTCAAATACCTCAACAAGTTTACCTTCTAAGTGCAACCCGTTATAGAATATAATGTCAGCATTTGTTAGTTTAGAGACATCTCCCGCACTTGCTTTGTACAGGTGCGGGTCTACGCCACTCCCCATTAGCCCTTGTAATTCTATATAGTCTCCACCTATATTTTTAACCAAATCGGTTATCATGGTCGTAGTTGTTACCACATTTAGTTTTCCATTTTCTTTTTTTGTTTCGCTTTTACAGCTTAGTATAACTAAAGCTATGCTAAGTATTATTGTATACTTTTTCATAAAAAATTATTTTTTTGGTAATCTAAAGCTTATTCCTGCGCTTACTAATAAATCTTGACCTTCTGTTATGCTTGTTCCTACTGTAGCATCTAATTGAACATTATTAGATACTAAATATATAACTCCTGCATCCCATAAATGGTTTGCTTTATTATTTTCTGGCATATCGCCATACAATTCTACATAAGCTCCCCATTTATCGCATATACTATACCCATATGCTATTGTATACAAATAAGCAGCTTCTGGAGAATCGTTTTCCCATGCTGCTCCCAGGTTATAGGATAGGCTTGATTTTTCACTTAATGTATGTGCAAACGAAAACCTAAAATCTACACCTGTATTTTGAGGTCTAAAATCTTTTTTTACTGAAAACGGCAAGTTTAAATGCCCAAGAAATCCAATCTCTGGCATTGCTCCATTTTCTTCGGTAATTCCTACTTTAAACCCCAATAATAATGGTGAAAAACTGCTAGCTGAAGTTATCTCTGTTCCTTTAAATTTTGTTTTACTGTCTGTATAATCCCAACCTAAACGCAATTCTAGATTATCTAGTAACCCATAACGAATTAGCATTGTATTTAAGGTAAAGTCTTCTGTTTTAAAATCGTTTTTTTCAAAGGTTTCTAGAAAGGCTCCTGTTTCTACTTGTATAAACCCTTTTGGCACAGCTGTTGGAGATTCTGTTGCATCTGGTCTATCTGTAATTAAAGCGCCTAAAGGAGCTTCTTGTTCTTGAGCTAATACTGTTGTTGCAGTAATTATTCCTAGTGCAACACTTAGAATATACTTTGAGTAGTTATTAAATTTCATTGATGTAAATTATGTTTGTAAAATCTTCGTTTAATAGAATCGTGTTATTATTAATTAAAATTTGAGTCATTTTATTATTGGTAAACTGCTTAGTAACTGTAACCGAGTTGCCATACTTTAAGCCATGTTGTGCACAAAAATCGAAAAACTCTTTATCATCACTCATCAGCCTAGAAATAATATATTGTTGTCCTTCTTTGGCAAATGAAAGTGCTATTGATGTATCTGTTGTTGTTATTTCTCCTTCTGCATTTGGAATGGGGTCTCCATGAGGATCGAACTTAGGATTCCCTAGGTAAGCACTTATTTTATTTGCTAAAAAATCTGAAGTTTCGTGCTCTAATAATTCTGCTTCTCTATGTATTTCATGTAAAGACATATCGAACATTTTAAATAATAACGCTTCCCATAGTCTATGTTTACGGACCACATTTAAAGCCATTTTATTACCTTTTTCTGTAAGTCTTAGTGCTTTATACTTTTCGTAGTGCAATAAATCTTTGGCTGCGAGTTTCTTAGCCATATCTGTTGCAGCGGCATTAGATATCCCTAATTTTTTAGCAATATTACCTGGCTTAGTATTATTATTATCGTGTTTATCGTTCTTGTAAATTGCCTTTACAAAGTTTTCTATAGCTACTGACATTATATTATGCTTTAAAAAAAATTTAAGCAAGCTTAAAAATTTTTCAAATATAACTAAAAAATTAATACTTTTTTAAGTTTGGCACGATTTACGTTATATTTATAATCTAAAACATTAAGTTATAATGAAATCTATCGTTTTTGTCATTGCCATATTATTTTCTTCTTTTGGAATTGCTCAAGATTCTACTAAAGTAAAAGTTGAAACTCCTAAGATTGTTACCAAATTACAATTAGGTAAACTAATGCATTTTGAAGATATTGATATTAAGTTTGTAGAAGTTGTAACAGATTCTCGCTGCCCTAAAGGTGTTTCTTGTGTTTGGGCTGGAGAAGCAAAGGTATTAGTGGATATTTATAAAGCTGGCAAAAAAATAGATCAAAAAGAAATTGTATTTAATACGTCTAATCAATTTGTAGACAAACTTGCTAATATTTTTGCTTCAGAAACGCTTAATATTTCTGGTTACACTTTATCTCCATATCCAGAGTATGGCAAAAAAATTAAAACTGAGGACTACTACCTTCAATTAGACATAAAAGAGATAGAATAGTTTAGTTCTTATTTTTATTTAAAAATCCTTTAATTGTAAATAATAAAATAATTTCTACACCTATAGAGAACACAATATAAAGTAGGCTAAGGCCCATTATATATTTTAGAAACAGTCCACTAAAGATAAAAATTATAAGTACAAACAACCCTCCTTTTAAATCTTCAAAAAAAGACTCTTTTTCAGATTTATAATCAAAGTAAAAAGCTATTAAAATAAGTAGTATTGCCAAATATTATTTTATACCAAAAATAAGCATTTAGTGACAGCCACAACTATCTTTACCACATGTTTTTTTAGCTTTTGTTTTTTTCCAAAAGAATTTCTTTATTAAAAAAGAAATAGCTGCTGCTAAAGTTATAAAAACAAGTATATTTTGAATAATTGTATTCATATTTCTTTCGTCGGAATTTGTAATAATTCCTTAATTGTTTATTTTAAAAACTGAAAAGATATTAAAGCTACAACATACGCTAATACTGTCATCGCTGTTAATTGTATCATTGGCCATTTCCAGCTATTTGTTTCTCGTTTTACTATAGCTAGTGTACTCATACATTGCATTGCAAATGCATAAAATAACAGCAAAGAAATACCTGAGGCAAAATTATATAATGGCTTACCTGTAATTGGGTTTATTTCCCCAGCCATTCGTTTTGTTATTGTCTTTTCATCGTCTGTTCCAACACTATAAATGGTAGCTAATGTTCCCACAAAAACTTCTCGCGCTGCAAAAGAGCTCACAATTGCAATACCTATTTTCCAATCGTAACCTAAAGGCCTTATAGCTGGTTCTATTGCTCTACCTGTAATACCTATAAAGGAATGTTCTAACTTATGTGATGCTATTTTTTGTTGTAGTTCTTCTTCCTGTAAGTTTTGAGATGCATATTCTTCTGTTACTATTTGTTCTGCATTATTAAACTGCTCTCCTGGGCCATAAGACGCTAAAACCCATAATACAATAGATATTGCTAAAATAATTTTACCGGCTCCAAAAATGAATGATTTTGTTTTTTCTAGAACTGTTAAACCAACATTTTTAAACATTGGTAATTTATAGTTTGGCATTTCTACTACAAAATAAGTTTTACTTTTTATTTTAAGTATTTTATTTAAAATGTATGCTGAAAGAATTGCTGCTCCAAATCCTATTAAGTATAGTAGCATTAGCGTTAAAGCTTGATAACTCAACCCTATAAAACGTCCTTTTGGAATAACTAAACCTATAATTATTAAATAAACTGGTAATCGTGCCGAGCATGTAGTAAATGGTGTTACTAATATAGTAATAAGGCGTTCTTTCCAGCTTTCTATATTTCTAGTTGCCATGATTGCAGGAATAGCACAGGCGGTTCCAGAGATTAATGGCACAACACTTTTACCACTTAATCCAAAACGCCTCATAATACGATCCATTAAAAAAACAACACGACTCATGTATCCGCTTTCTTCAAGAATAGCTATAAAGAAAAATAAAAAGGCTATTTGTGGAATAAAAATTACTATACCTCCTAACCCTGGAATAATACCTTCTGCTAGTAGATTAGTAAAAACTCCTGTTGGCAATGATTTTTTGGTCCAATCGCTAAGGAAAGCAAAGGTTTCATCTATATATTCCATTGGGTAACCTGACCAATCATATATGGCTTGGAATATGGTTAATAGAATAAAAAAGAATATAAGATAGCCCCATACTTTATGAGTTAAAACACGATCGAACTTGGTCCTTAAATCTTTAGCTTGCGATGCATCTATAGTCTGCCCTTTCTTTAAGACTTCATTTATAAATTGATAGCGTTTTATCGTTTCTTTTTGCTGAAGTCGTTTTAAATCGCTTTTAGATTTTGTTTTAAAACTTGTAATTGCATCTATTTCTTTTCGGTCTGTTTTACCAAAATTAACGTCTTGTGTTATAACTAGCCAAAGTTTATATAATAATTGATTAGGAAAAGCTTTAGAGAGCCTGTTAAAATATTCCTTATCTATTTCTGAAGCATTTACACAGGGTTTTACAGATAATTCTTTATAGTTTGTTATAAGTTCTTTTAAATTGTCTATTCCTGTTTTTTTACGAGTGCTTATTAAAGCTATTTTTGTTTCTAATTTGGCTTCTAAGTAATCTATATCAAGAGAAATTCCTTTATATTTCATTCTATCGGCCATATTAATTACCAATAGACAAGGAATTTCTAAATCTTTAATTTGTGTAAATAGTAACAGGTTACGCTTTAAGTTTTCTACATCACTAACCACTACTGCTACATCTGGAAAGTCTTTATCGTTTTTATTTAAAAGTAATTCTATTACTACATTTTCATCTAAAGAGGACGCATTTAAACTGTAGGTTCCAGGCAAATCTATAATATGTGCTTTTACGCCTCTTGCTAGTTTACAGGTTCCTTCTTTTTTCTCTACTGTTATTCCTGGATAATTTCCTACTTTTTGGTTTAGACCTGTAAGTGCATTAAAAACTGATGTTTTTCCTGTATTGGGATTTCCAATTAAAGCGACATTTATCTGTTTACTCATTGGTTATGTTTTCAATTAGTATATGTTGTGCTGTCTCCTTACGTATTGCAAGATGACTCCCATTTATATTTAAATACATTGGGTCTGCAAAAGGAGCTATTTGCACTAATTCTACACTATTACCAGGAAGACACCCCATTTCTAAAAGTTTTAATGGTATTTGTTTAGATGACACATCGGTTATTACCGCAGTCTCTCCTCGTTTTAATTGTGCTAGTGTGAGTTGCAAGCTTATTTAGATTGATTTTAAAGAGGCAAAAGTAAAGGAAAAGTGGTAGGTAAAAAAATTGTAGATAGAAAACTACTTATTAGATTCTTTTTTTAACTTTTTAATGTCTTTTAAAAGTTGAGAAATAGCTTCTGGGTCTGTACCATCATAGAAACCTCGTATTTGTCTCTTTTTATCAATTAGCATAAAGTTTTCGGTATGTATCATGCTATAATCATCATAATTACCATCTTTAACTGCCATGTAGCTCTTTCTTGCTAAATCATAAATATGTTTTTTATTACCTGTTACTAGATTCCATTTTGCATCGTTTACTCCTTTTCTTCTAGCATATCGTTTTAACTGAGCTACTGTATCTATTTTTGGTGTTACGGAATGAGATAATAGCATAACTTCATCATCATTTAATATTTCTTTTTGAATATCTCTCATATGGTCTGTCATAATAGGACAGATGGTTCCACAGGTTGTAAAAAAGAAATCGGCAACATATATTTTGTTTTTATAATCTTCCTGTGTTATAGTTTTTCCATTTTGATTTGTTAGGCTAAAGTCTGCTATCTTATGATATTTTTTAACATGCTGTATTGTACTATCTACTAATTCTGTATCAATATTACTTGGCTGGTAAATAGGCAATGGTTTTTCTTCTGGTTTTAGAATAGAATAAAAGATTGTGATTATAATTGCTGAAAGAACGGCAAATCCAACAGCAAACTTCTTGTAGTCTTTAAAAAATGATAACATATATTACTATTTGTAAAATAGAATACAAAAATACAATGAAATTGAAACACAGCATATTAATTTCTTTCATAAATTACTATTAAAATACAAAGCAATACGTTAATAGCTTTTTATACTTAATCTAAATACTTACTTTTGGCTCTTGAAAAATTTTAGAATACAATAATACATGGAGTTCGTAATAAAAATAAGTCAATTTTTACTTAGCCTTTCCCTATTAATTATACTACACGAGTTAGGACACTTTATTCCTGCTAGACTTTTTAAAACTAGAGTAGAAAAGTTTTACTTGTTTTTTGATGTAAAGTACTCTCTATTTAAAAAGAAAATAGGTGAAACTGTTTACGGTATTGGTTGGTTACCTTTAGGTGGTTATGTTAAAATTGCCGGAATGATAGATGAAAGCATGGATAAAGAGCAAATGGCTAAGCCCCCACAACCCTGGGAATTTCGCTCTAAACCAGCTTGGCAGCGTTTAATTATTATGCTTGGTGGTGTTTTTGTAAACTTTGTATTGGCTTTAATTATATACATTTTAGCTTCTTTTGCTTATGGAGACTCTGATATTTCTGTTTCTAGTATTAAGGATGGTTATTGGATAGAGAATAAATTACTTACAGATTTAGGTTTACAAACAGGTGATAAGGTTCTAAAAATAAATGATACTCAAATTATAAATAATTCAGATATAAGAGAAAATATTATTGGAGCCGAAACGGTTACTGTTTCTAGAAACGGAGAAGAAAAAACAGTTAGTTTTCCAGAAGATTTTTTAGGTCAACTCTCTAATAGCAAAGACAGGAGCTTATTTCAATTACGAATTCCTTTTATGGTTGGTTCTATAGCGGACTCTTCTGCAAACAAAAATGTAGATTTACAACCTAAAGATATTATTACTGCTATTAATGGAAATGAGCTAAAGTATTATGATGAAGTAAAAAGTCTCGCTACAAACTTAAAAGGAGAAACTGTTACTGCTTCTATTTTAAGAGGCAACAAAACTATTTCTCGACAACTAAAAATTGATAATGACGGAAAATTTGGAATCATTGCAGCATCGCACCCTAAACGTTTTGCTGAATTAGGTTATTACAATATTATAACCAAAGAGTACTCTTTTGGAGAAAGTTTTGGTGTTGGTTACAGAAAGTTTACTGGACAGATAACATCGTATTTTGCACAATTAAAATTAATTTTCACACCAAGTACTGGTGCTTATAAAGGTGTTGGTGGTTTTAAGGCTATTTTTGACATCTTTCCAGACACATGGAGCTGGCAAGCTTTTTGGAATATTACTGCCTTTTTATCAATTATGTTAGGAGTTCTTAATTTATTACCTATTCCTGCTTTAGATGGCGGACATGTTATGTTTTTACTTTATGAAATGATTTCTGGGAGAAAACCTGGTGACAAGTTTATGGAATATGCACAAATGGTAGGTTTTATTCTTTTAATGGGGCTTGTACTGTTTGCTAATGGTAATGATATTTTTAAATGGATTACAGGATAAAAAGCTCATTTTCAATTCGCTTTTAAATAAAAGTAAAGTTCTTAGAAAAAAAATTAATTTTTCTATTGTACAATTGAAAAAAGCTTTTATATTTGCACTCGCAACAGCGAAAAACACTCCTCTTTAGCTCAGTTGGTTAGAGCATCTGACTGTTAATCAGAGGGTCCTTGGTTCGAGCCCAAGAAGAGGAGCTTTCTTAGACTTCCCACCAGAAATGGTGGGATTTTTTATTTCCAATAACTTGAAACGCTTATGTTTACTAATAATTACAGACATTAACGAATTCAAATTAGCGGTTCGATACTTATTTTTCATAAATACCAATTTTTCAGGAAATATCGAACCAACAATCTTTTTTTTGATATTCGCTGGAGAGGAGACATAAAGTTTATCTATTCCATTAAGTAATGAAATCCCTAATTTTAGATACTCCTCTATATCATTATTTAAGCCTTTCAAACTCTCTACCTCTGCATTAAGATCATTTATTTTTTGCTTGGTTTTATTTTTAACAGAATTATAAGTTGAAACATCAATGAGGTTATCGAAAAATTTATCTTCTACCGATTCTACTCTTTTATCTAATTTATCAAGCTCTATTTTAATTTGCCTCAATCTAGTTTTTCTAGATTGTTTTTCTCCACTGAATGTTTCTATTAAAATTTCTTTATACAACTTCTTTACATCTTCTTTTATTACAAACTCTTGAAGAAGCAATTCAAATAAGCCATTAGCATCATCTGCTCTAAACCTCTCCTTACATTTAGGCTGACAATGATAATAGAAATGACGCTTTCCATTTCTTCCTTTAGAAGCACTTCCTGTTAAAGATCTACCACATTTACGACATGCCAAATATCCACGAAGGGGCAATCTCTCATCTATTTCAGAAAACTTATGGATTTTCGTATTATTTTTACCTTTAAATATTTTCTGTACGGCATTATAGGTCTCTTCATCTATAATTGCTGGATGTAATCCTTCAACAATCATCTCATCCTCTTTCTTCCACTCTTTTATTAAAATTTCCCCACAGTATACAGGATTTTTAAGTGTATTAAGCATACTTTGCTTAGTAATCTTTAAACCTCTCTTGTAGTATTTTCTTCTCACTTCTTCAGATGAAAGAACACCTTTTGAATAATCCAAAAAGGCACCTCGTATAAGTGGTGCTATTTCTTCATTTGGAGCTAATGTAGATTTTCCTTCTTCGTTTCTATGATTTACATAGCCAACTGGCGCTAAACCAACAAAACAGCCCTCTTTCATAGCTCTACGCAAGCCTTGTTTAGTGCGAAGACTTATCTTATCGTTTTCTACTTCTGAAATTACTAAGTAAACTGAAAGCATAATTTTAGAATCTGGCTGTGATAAGTCTAGCGGCTGCTCTATTGCGTTCACTTCTATACCTATATTCCTAAACTGTCTAATTTCTTTATATGCCTCCTCTACATTTCGACCGAATCTATCCCAACGGGTAAACAATATTCCGTCTATAGTTTTACGATTAGCTTTAACATACTCTCTAAGTTGATTAAAAATAGGCCTATCAAAATTTTTAGCAGAGAAACCCTCTCTAAAATGTCGTAATATTTGGATGTTTTTGTGATTGCAATAAAATTCTAAAACCTGCTTTTGATGAGGTAAACTAAAGCCCTTATTGGCCTGATCATCTGAAGATACTCGAGTATATATTATTGCATTTTGCATTCATTAGACTTCATTAAATATCTTTCATATTCAATCATTGCGAAAAAAAGTAGCTTAGCCCTTATTTTTGATGCACTATCTTTATTGAATTGTTTAGATTTTATATTATTTGACTTATATAGCATAATTACATCTAAAATATGATATATAACACATAAAAACAAGTTAAAAATGCTTTATTTGACAATTAAATATATTTTCCTTAATTTTGATTAAATTCAATTAAAATGAGTCTAATTCAAAAATTATTTATTGAAAACATAAGATATTTTAGAAAAGTAAAAAAACTTAGCCAACAAGAAGTTGCTGAGAAAAGCGGTATGTTAGCTTCTACCTATAACAGAATAGAGAATATGAAAGTAACTCCCTCTATAGATACAGCAGAAAAAATAGCCAAAGCTTTAGAAATATCTTTTGTCGAATTATTTCAAGATAGAGAAATTTCAAATAAAACTTTAAATCAAAAAATTGCATTGATTGAAAGTTTATCTGATTATAATAAAAATGTTGTAAGTATTATGATGGATACGGTTTTTGAAAAAGATACATTAGAAAAAGAGCACTATATTAAAATGAATAAAAGATTAACAGAATTAAATAAGATTAGAAAATCATAAAAATAACAATCCACTTTTATTTAAAAAATACTTAGTGCTTCAATCCACAAGGATAGTAATTACCCGTCTTTTTTGAAGGCTTTTGCTCTTTTTTTGAGTGTATTACTCTCAAATTAGGTAGTGGTTTGATATGTAGTTTTAGGCAACCCATTAATATAATTCCTTACGTCTTCAAATTCACAAAATAATGGTTAAGACTAATTTTTCTTCTATTCGTCTTTTCACTTATTGATACAAATTTAGCTAACCTTACATCTTTAAATCCACAGGTATTTGTAAGTAAATCATTTGAGGTCCAATTTAATATTGACTCGATTTCATTATTAATTAGTTGATTAATCCAGTTGTTAATTTTATTAAACCAATGATTGGAATTTTCTTTTTGAACATAGGCGATTAATGCACTTTTATTTAAATCAGTCCCATGCATATTATGTTTAAATCTTTCGATTCCTCCTGATAGTTTTATAGGGTCATTACCAGTAACATATTCTTTTTCTCTATTCTTTGATAATGATGTTGTCAACCTTTTTGCCTCAATAGTAAAAAATGGTTTTGTTTCTGCATAGTGTTTAAAAACACCAATATCTACTTTTCTATTCTGTCCTTTTTTCTGTTTCTGAATTGCTTCTTGTTGGAAAATAAATGGCAATGGTTTTGACAAGTAGTTCAGTGTTTTACCCAAATGTTCATTTAATACTTCTTCAGAGGTGTCAATTTCTCCTTTAAACTGTTTTTGAAAAACTAATAATGTTTCCTCAATGAATTCAGTAAGTTTTTTTGTTATTGAGCCCTTCTTAATAGAAGGGTTAGGGATGTTAGAAATAGACTTATTATTATCCTTCAGCATACTAATATCCAGCTTTATATAAATCAACTATCGTTTCATCTGCATCTCTTAGAGCTACTGACTGCAACCAATACCTTAACTCTTTTGGTTTTAACAGATAAATATAATCTCTTTCATAAATTTTTACAACCCTATTAATTCTATAACTAGTCCCCATTTCGTTATAAACTAATTCAGCTATATGATTTTCAATTTCTTCATTAGTCTTTCTAACCATAGGGTTTTCATTTTCCTTCCCATATTTAAAAACAGCGCAAATAAAAGAGTCTGTTCGATATACGTCCTCTTGAAAATACTTTTTAGTATTTGTTTCAAACAATGAATTTAACACCTTGCAGAAGGTTGTTCCAAAACTACTTAGTTCATTGTCTTGAGTTATTTCTAATGCTTTAACATCAGTATCTCTTCCAAGAAAATTCAGATTGTAATTTAAAGTATCATTAATAAGAATCTTATCAAATTCAGTTAATTCTATTTCTTTTTCATTTTCAGGAAATGGTAGATTTAAAATGTCTTGTTTATAAACTGGAGATGTCGATTTTGTAACTCCAGCTCTAGCACTTGTTGTTAATAAATAGAATCTATAAAGTTGGTTATTATACAATCTGTCTTTTAAATTAATTAATAACTCTTTGTCTTTCTTTGGGCAATGAATACCAAAAACTTCAGTTTTGTATGTAAGATATGTATCTGAGTAATATAGAGGTATTGTTTTTTTACCAATACTCAATTTTATTAATAATAAAGGTGGGGTATAATTTTCTTTTTTTCTAGTTGCTTCAAAAGTTTCTTGCTCAAATCTATGGATGATATCAGTACTCTTAATACCATGTTCTCCAAACTTATCAGTAGGAACAGTAGACTTGTTTAGTACAATATTTTCTTTATCGTACTTCTTTCCATTTTTAAAGCCTACACCAAACGACCAATTAAATTTTTCTTTTTTCTTTTTTAAATAATCTCCTAAAGTAGGATGTTCCATTAATTTTTTTATAAAAGGTAATAAACGTCCACCTCCTAATAGGTTCGCTTTCCAAACAAAAGGGTTGTTAACTGCATCAATCTTATTTACTTCATGAAAATCATAATGGTCTATTTCAAAATATTGACGTTCTTTTGCAGTTTTTAGTTTCTTTACTGTTATATGATGTATAGGGTTTTTATCAGGTTTTTTATTCTCAAGAAAAAAGGCAGAAACCGCAACGTTTTTTTCATTTCCTTTATTTTTAAAAAGAACATTACTTAAATATGTAAAATCAATTATTTGCGGAATATTATATTCTTTAAACAACCACTTTCTAAACTTTATAGGCTTGGGCGAGTTATTATATAGCAAAGGTCCAGATGGCAAAATAAAAGCTAATAATCCGCCACTTCCTTTAATAAGGTTCATTCCAAGTATTGTAAAAAGTAATGAACTTTGAAATTTAGGAATTTCTTCTTTTAATTTTAGACTAGATATAAAGTTAGTAACTTTAGTATTCTTTGATCTATATTCTATAAATGGTGGGTTTCCAATTACCAAGTCAAATTTTTCTGAAACATTTTTTGGATACCAATCATAAAAGTCAGCACCAATCACATTACTGCTTAAATCATCGAAGCGTAAATTTTCCCAAATAACTTTTGGGGATAAAATATCACACAGAGTTAAACTTAAACTAAAAATAGCTAAATCCACAGCTTCTGCCTCTATATCAATTCCGTATATACTTTCTTTTAATAACTTTTTTAATTGATTCAGATGTTCTTTCCCTGGCACAACCCATTCTCCTGTTTTCTCGTAAACTGAAATTCTCCACCAATCAATAATACGTTTATATGCAGAAACTAAAAATATTCCTGAACCACATGCAGGATCAAGTATCTTGTAATCTTTTTTAGGTTCATTAATAGGCATACATTCATCAATCATAAAGCTAACCAAATAGGAAGGGGTATATGCCACACCGCTATCCTTATCTGCTTCCAAAAACATTTCGTAAATACTACTAATTAACTCAATAGGAAGGTGATTAAATGAATACAATCTCCAAAAAACAAATTGATTACCATCTAACATTCCAGATAAGAAATCTGCTAGAGGAGATAAATCTTTATCCTTTATCTGCCCCTTATGTTCATCAGATAAATAAAATATTTTTCCATTGAAATGATTACTCAAATATTCAAATAAATTTAGAGCATACCCATTTCCTTTTCTAATTGTTTCTGTAAAACTTTTGGAATGCCCAAACTTTTCTTGATTGAAAAAATCTGAAGTAAAAACTCGAGTTTCATTTCCCTCTTCATCAACATCAACCCTCTCTTCCAAATATTTTACTAAGATTCCTAATACAAGTAATTTACTCGCTATAACCTTGTCTAATTTAATAACATCAAGAAACTGACTCCTTGTATTTTTTAATTCAGAAATAAGTTTCTCATATGCAGTTTCGCTATATCCAAAATCAAATTTGGTTTCTTCCCAGAAAGAACCATTATCAAATTTTTTAGCAGAATATTGTTTATATTTCTTTATTGCATCTCCTGTTATTTTTAATGTTTCAAATGGAGATATTTTTAACTCACCTTTTTTATTATGTTTTACAGGTTTTGATGAATTGAATAACTTAATTTGGGATTTTGTAATGATAAGATAAAGGCGTACTTCAGAACTACTCCAAACATTTTTATGAATCTCTACAATGTCTTTTTCTTCTTTAGTGAAATCAAAGATATATAGTTGAGGCTTGGAAGGTCTAGTTGATTCAGGAAAATTCCTAAAATAAACAGCATCGGCTCCTACTTTTTTAGCTTTTTCAAGAGCTAATCTTTGATAGTAGTTTATTCCTTCCCTTTTAAGTTCTAAAACATGAATTAATCCAATAGAATCATTATTAGCATCAATCATCTCTAATTGAGATAACCCACTAACATATTCTTTAGATTTTAAACTCATATTAAAATAGCTTTTACTGACTTACAAATGTGCAATATTTTACCGAGATAACCTCGATTTTTCAGCTATAAAATAAGCAAAAAATCACAAATAAAACTATGAAATAGGATGCAAACTCTCGATAATCTCCTGTAAACTTTCCAAATCATCTTGCACATACCGCTCGGTAGAAGATATATAACGATGCCCTGCCATGTACTGTACTTCCCTAATATTGAAATGAGATAGCCAGTAGGTAATCACCGAAGCACGTACTTGCTTAATATCTTTTACTTTATGATTAATTCGTTTTAGTTTTTTAAACACTTGTCGCGTCACTTGTTCAAATCTATCGGAGTTAAGCGGAAATAAGGTGGTTGTGTGGCAGTTAATATTGTTTTGGATGGTTTCCCTGTCCTTTTCTAGATAGCGAATCAGGGGCATAATTTGAAGCGATTTTAGCTCCAAAGTTCTGCTATTGGTATTACGTGTAGAAGGAACATAAATCGTTCCCTTGTTCATATCTATGTGTTCTACTTTTAGGCTTCCCAGTGCAGTGGTGTTTAATCCTTGATACACGATTAATCCAACAATCACTTTGTTACGTATGGCTATTTCGGGAAGACACGGCAATTCAATATGCTCCGTTTGAAAGCTATAATACAAGTCCTCAAGTTCGTTGTAATCCAATAGATTATGATTGAGACTTCTCTTTATCCCTCGAATATTAATATTTTCCATGGGGTTGGTATAGCGAAGATCTTCATCAATGAGATAGTTGAAGAAGACTTTTATAGCTCCAACGTCGGAGTTGATCGTAGCTTTTGATTTTATTTTTCCTTTGCTTGGTTTCTGTAACTTCTTTACATATTGCATACAGGCTTTGTAATCAATACTCCCCAGGTCATGATTATTACGTTCGCACCACGCTATAAAATGGTTGGCATAGCGAGTGTAGGTTTGTATGGTGGTTTTTGCGTAGTTGTTTTGGAACAAATACTCTTTAAATGTTTTCATGTTCTAGTCGCTTTACAATATGAGTGTAGAGTTGAGTGCTTTCTAGTGAAGCATGACCTAGAAAGGTACTAATGGATTTCATCGGCACCTTGTTTTGCATTAAATGGGTTGCAATACTATGACGTAAGCTGTGCATGGTAATATGTTTTGCTTGGATGGTTTCATCTTCGGTTGATTCTATTATTGTTGCTAATCGGTTTGCAATCGTTAAGTCTGAAGCACGCTTCCCTCGGCTTGAAAGTAAAAGTGCATCGGTTTGATAGCGAGTGATGAACTCGGGACGTGCTTCGTAGATGTAATCTTCGAGGATCTGTAAGTTGTATTTGTTAATCGGTACAAAGCGTTCTTTGTAGTTCTTGCCCCTGCGGACATAGATTCGTCCTTTTTCAAAAAGCACATCTGATACATCAATATGCACGGCCTCGTTTCTACGTAAGCCACAACTATAGAGTAAAACAAGAATTGCTTTGTCTCGCATTTGAAAATGAGGATTCATGTGGGTGTAATCGCAAGCTTCAAAAAGTTGTTTAATCTCTTGTTGGGTTAGAATATCTATGTCCTTTTGCTGATTGGTTCTTTCCCCTTTTAAGTGAACACCGAATGTTAGTTGTACCTTATGTTCCTTAAGATAATCCATGAATTTCTTTAAAGCTTGTTGATGTTTGTTGAGAAAGGCTTTGGAGAGTCCACCACCTCGTCTCTCATTTCCCCTGCGAGATAATTGATGGTAATAGTCTTTAACAATTTGGGTGGTGATACCCTCTATTCCTGTATGTCCGTTTCGCTCGAGGTAGTAAAAGAATTCTTTTAAATGATTGGGTAAGTTATATACGGTGGTTTTAGCATAGCCCAATATTTCAAGCCACTCCTTATATGATGCAAGGAGCGTGATAAAGGTCTCATCTTTAAGGTTTAATTTTTTCATAGTTTTTATCTTTTTCGTTTTCGTGGCGACCTTGATTTATTCCTTTTATTATCAAATACTTACCCTCGCCATTATGCTAGTGGCGAACCTGTGGCGAGGTGGCGATGTTTAAATTATCCAAACATTCAGAAAGCGCCTCATTAATACAGTTCTCTAGGTCTTTATATTCGCTTACATCTACTAATTCATAACTAAAAGAATCCGATGTGATATCGGTTCGTTTGGTAATGTAGCCTTCTTGCAAAAGCAAACTGTGGTATCTACGTAAGGTACTTTCTGCTATTCGCAGTTCCTTTCTAATTTCTCGATTACTAAACAGCGTATCGTTTTTTGTTTCGAGATAAGTTTTCAGTCGCTCTAAATATTTACGGGTTGCTCCGTTTAAACTATCGGACTTTCGGAGGAGCACCGGAGTAATTAATTTGTTAGCGTATTTAATGTCTGCAAGCGTGGTTTCGATGTAGGCTTCTCCTGTGACTTCATCAAATTTCTGTTCACGTTGATGTTGATGGTAAAAGGTAATAGCTTCGATAAATTGCAGGTAATGTGAATTACTACGCCTTGGTTTAAAAACGGTTTTCGGTAGCGTTAAATGTTCAGCGTAGGGATTAATAATGCGGATAGATTTCAGTAATCGCTGGACATTACATAATATGTTTCGTG
Organism: Pontimicrobium sp. MEBiC01747; assembly: GCF_053601635.1. NCBI lineage: Bacteria > Pseudomonadati > Bacteroidota > Flavobacteriia > Flavobacteriales > Flavobacteriaceae > Pontimicrobium > Pontimicrobium sp. MEBiC01747. Next base: position 1,808 of record NZ_JBSHNS010000358.1, on the reverse strand, counting down.
CCTCTATTTCATCCATGCTGTTTATCTTCCCTGCGGAAGCTTTACGTTGGTAGTTCATGATACGTTCATCTTGGGCTTCGCTTTCGTCAATGTATATCAGAAAGGAACGGTTAGAGTTATCCTCATAAATACTTTCTTGGGTAGTGCAACCTGCAACCGATACGGAACCCTCAACTATTAGGTTTTTGGTTTTAGCTTCCCCACCGATACCTTTTTGTACGACTGATTTAGTAATACGCTTTTTAGTTTGTAATTCTCGAAGTGGATACAAGACATCTTCCGCTCCGTCTAAATCCTCTATCAACACCAGTTTATGTTGCAGGGCTTTTCGTTTGAAATAGTAAAAGGCATTTGCCGAGAGTACGGTTATTTCTATTTTATCTTCTTCGGGTATGAGTTCTGCTACTTTTGATTGCAGGTGTGTTTTTCCGGCGCCACTAGAACCAAAGGAAATACAATGTAGCGGATTATCGGTTTTGCGTGAGGTAAAGATTAAGTACATAAGGAGTCGGTTATCTTCTTCTCCGATAACACCGCTTGCACCGATGAGTTTGTTTGTTTTGTTCAGCAGGTTTTTCGATTTCAAAAGATCCATTGCTTGCCTGCGTTCCTTTTTTGAAATGAGGTATTCTTCTGCTTCGTCTTCTTCAATCGTATCAAGTAATTCAATGCGGTACTTTTCTAGGGTATTAATCAGTTCCTATAATGTTCGGCGTATTATCGATGTTCCCATTTCTAATTGTTCAGCTAATTTGCGTATAAATTTTTCTACCGCATTAGCGTTATACAAATCAATGTTGTTTCGTACCGCATTATATTGGTCTATATTAGTATGAACTTTCAAGGTTACTCGCATGCGGTCGAGTCCGTGTGCTTGTAATCCACCTAAAATATGCACCGATATGCTATCGGTGGTATAGGTAAAATGGTTGGGGTTGGTGGTATTAAATTGATTCATATTCGGAGTTGCTTTTATTAAACATCAAATAACACAAAAATATAATTCAAATATAAACAATAATGTTAATTAAAATAAATAAAACTTGTGTTTTTTGCTGTTTATAATTATTTAGCCTAATTTTGAAGATAAATAACGACCACATGGAAGCAACACAAGCACTATTACTCGCAAACATTAAACGTATACGTAAGGAGAAAGGTATGAGTCAAAAGGACGTGGCGGAGCGTGCGGATATGTTGGTTCCTACCTATTCCCGATTAGAGCGTGGTGGAACTACACCTGGTCTTGGCACTATGGTTAAAATTGCTTCAGCTTTGGAGATTAGTATTCTTGAGTTGTTTCAATCTACGGAGATTAAAGACCGTTCGATTGCACAGAAATTAGAAATGATTGAAAACATGGAGGCGTATAACAAGCAGGTGGTGGAGATTATGATTGATAATATGCTTGAAAAGGATAAATTAGAGAAGCAACAAAAGGTTGTGATGGATAAGAGGTTGAAAGAACTTGATAAGATTAGGAAAAACCATTAGAGTTCTAACTTTAATTGATCAGGATTAATATTATTTAAACTTATTTTATTAATTTTAATTAGTAAATTATCTTTATGATATTCAATACTAAAATCAAGACTGACTTCTTTCTCAATTTTTATTTTTGTATTTATTTTATTTCCTTTAGGAGGTATTAAAGGAATTTTAAACTCTGCTTTATTTTTACTAAATGTTTTACTTATGCTAACTAAGTCCGTTTTAAAATTTTGATTGTTAATAATTTTTCCATCTACTTGATTTTCTTTTTTTATTAATGGAGTATCTGTAGTAGAAATTAAATAAACCCCCTTATC
>NZ_JBSHNS010000357.1:0-1220 GCF_053601635.1 Pontimicrobium sp. MEBiC01747 | reverse complement strand
CTTTTAACAAATCTCCTTGCGGTACGGCATTTGCTCCTACCCCTTTACTTTTTACATCAAACTGTCTCAACGTAGCAACAATACCACTAACTTTTCGCATAGGAAAGTTACGTGCCGCTGTTAAATACTCGTTTACAAAATAGGGGTTAACTCGTAATGCAGAAGCTACGCTTCTAGGAGATTTATCTGTCATACCGTGCAATTGTAATAACTGAGAAAAGAAATTAAATAATAACGACACCGTTACTACCATAGGGTTATCCTTAGGGTTATCTGCAAAGTAGTTTATAATTTTAAAGGCTTGCGCATCGTTTCTTGCCCCTATAGCCTTTCTTAACTCAAAATTATTATAATCCTTGCTTATACCTATGTTTTCCTCAATATGCTCTGGAGTTATTTGTGTCTCTTTAGGTAAAACAATTTGTAGTTTTTCTAGCTCATTGTTTATTTTGCTTAAATCTGTCCCCAAAAACTCTACTAACATTTGCGATGCTTTTGGTACTATACTATAGCCTTTTGTAGATAATACACGACGAATCCAATCTGGCACTTGATTTTCGTATAGTTTTTTACTTTCAAAAACAACACCCTTTTTCTTAATGGTTTTATATACAGCCTTACGTTTATCTATGCTTTTATATTTATAGCAAATAACTAAAACGGTTGTGGGTTGCGGATTGTCTGCATACGCAGCCAGTTTATCTATGGTTCGTGCTAAATCTTGAGCTTCCTTAACAATAACCACCTGTCGTTCTGCCATCATAGGAAAACGTTTTGCGTTACCAACAATGTCTTCTGTAGTAACATCTCTTCCATACAACACCATTTGGTTAAAGCCTTTTTCCTCTTCTGCCAAAACAGTATCTTCAATAAAATCTGAAATTTTATCTATATAATAGGCCTCTTCTCCCATTAGTAAGTAAATGGGTTTAAGGTTTTTGTTCTTTATATCGGTTACCAGTTGTTTTACTTCGTCCAAAATATATTCTGTATTTTATACATGTTATGCGCTAACACATACGTGTCTTGAGTGCTTTAAGTAAATTTTAAACTTAAAAGTCTTGCAAATGACTTTATAATTATAAATTTGTACTGTGCAAGAATTAAACTTTCCTACATATTCGTTTCGCTTCAAAAATAGCGAAAATAAAGTATCTATTTTCGACACTATTCGTAAAAAATTTGTGATTTTACAACCAGAAGAATGGGTAAGGCAACAT
>NZ_JBSHNS010000356.1:0-8110 GCF_053601635.1 Pontimicrobium sp. MEBiC01747 | reverse complement strand
GTGGTATACACTTTCGTCTGCTACTTTTATATCTGCCATAATATCTGCAGGCTCTTCACCTCCAGCAGTTTTAATAGCATTCCAAAGTAGGTTTTTTTCGTATTGCGTATTTGCAGTTCCTACTACTTTTAACACACCATTTTCCTCAGATACATCTCCATTTTGTATGTTTAATGCTTCTCCTAAACTAAGTACAGTTTGATACTTTTCTCTAACACTCATAATAATAAATTTGTTGTTTTTAATGTTAATCTTAATAATCTAAAGATAGTAATTAATACGTCAAATTCAATATTTATGAATTTTAAAAAATAGATAAATAACAAAAAACACGATAAAATGTTGTTTTTGCCGATTAAATGCATAGTGGTTTTGTAATGTTAAATTGATGATTTGGTCTTGCCACAGTTAACCACAAAATAAAACACTAATAATAACACAAAATAATCTATTTCCTAATCAATAGATAAGTTAGAGCGTTGGTTTTTTATAAAATGATGTTTGTTAGTTTGTTAAGGCATTTTGTAGGCCGTCTAATTTTATAAAATTCGTGAGATTCAAGTTGTTTTAATATAATTTTTAGAATTCTTTTGAATACAGAAATAGTTAGGTATAGTATCTAACAAGTATAATATTAAAACAATTAAATTATGAAAACACAAAACAGTAAACTTAGTTTTAAAACAAATGATTTGGTAGAATTAAATGACAATCAAATGTTAGAAACAGAAGGAGGAACTACACCAGCATGTGCAGCAGCAGCAGTAGTAGCAAATGCATCATCTGCAGGATGCGCATCAGTTGCAGCAGCAATAGTAGCTTGGTTATTTGATTAGTAATCAAAAAAAGAACCTATTAAAAGCGTTATATGTTTTATATATAACGCTTTTTTTTAATGTTTTTTTGCTGTTCTTTTTTATAAAAATGGAGAGAGTTAACTTGTTTTAGAGTGTTTTTTACAATTCTTTTGAGTCTCATATAAATAGTTAGATAGAGCATCTAACAAGTATAAACATTAAAATAATTTAATTATGAAAACACAAAATTCAAAACTTAATTTCAAAACAAGTAGCTTAGTAGAATTAAATGATAACCAAATGTTAAAAGCAGAAGGAGGTAGTACTCCAGCATGTTTTGTAGCAACAGCAAATATGTCATCTGCGGGATGTGCAGGTATATCAGCCGCATTTGTTGCGTGGTTATTAGAATAATAAACAAGTTTTATTATTTTAAAAGTGTTATGTGTTTGACTATTATTAGTTTACATGCATAACACTTTTTTTTTCAATCTTTTTTGGGTAAAAAATTAAATTAATTAGTTATAAATCAGATAATTTAGTGAATTTGGAAAAAAAGTAGTATTTTTGCACTCCTTTTCAGCGAATTATAGAAAGACGGAAAAAGGATACAACAAATTTTATATTTAACACTTCTGTGTGAAATCGCTTAAAACTTTCTAAAAACATACAGAATACAAATTATTATCTGCAATGGCTGACAAAGCAAAACAAGCAGAAGTTGAAGCTAAAGAAGCAACAACAGTAGAAGCTCCAGTAATTTCTGAAGCACAAGCAAACCCTGAAAAATTCTTAGCAGAATTTAACTGGCACAATTACCAAGAAGGAATTGATGAGGTAGAAGATTCTCAATTAAAAGAGTTTGAAAAATTAGTATCTGAAAATTTCGTAGATACTTTAAATGATGAAGTAGTAGAAGGAGAAGTAATTCATATTACAGATCGTGATGCTATCATCGACATTAACGCAAAGTCTGAAGGTGTAATCTCATTAAACGAGTTCCGTTACAATCCTAACTTAGCAGTTGGTGACAAAGTAGAAGTATTAATTGATGTTCGTGAAGATGCAACAGGACAATTAGTATTATCTCACAGAAAAGCACGTGTAATTAAAGCATGGGATCGTGTAAATAATGCACACGACACAGGAGAAATCGTTAATGGTTTCGTTAAGTGTAGAACAAAAGGTGGTATGATTGTAGATGTTTTTGGAATTGAAGCATTCTTACCAGGTTCTCAAATTGACGTTAAACCAATTAGAGATTACGACCAGTATGTAAATAAAACTATGGAATTTAAAGTTGTTAAAATCAACCACGAATTCAAAAACGTAGTAGTATCTCATAAAGCACTTATTGAAGCTGATATTGAAGTACAGAAGAAAGAAATCATCGGTCAATTAGAAAAAGGTCAAGTATTAGAAGGTGTTGTTAAAAACATTACATCTTACGGTGTATTTATCGACCTTGGAGGCGTTGATGGATTAGTTCACATTACAGATTTATCTTGGTCTAGAATTAACCATCCAAATGAGATTGTTGAGTTAGATCAGAAACTAAATGTAGTAATCCTTGATTTTGATGAAAACAAATCAAGAATCCAATTAGGTCTTAAGCAATTAAGCAAGCACCCTTGGGATGCATTAGGAGAAGAAGTAAATGTTGGAGATAAAGTAAAAGGTAAAGTAGTAGTAATCGCAGATTACGGTGCATTTATTGAAGTAGCAGAAGGAGTAGAAGGATTAGTACACGTATCTGAAATGTCTTGGTCTACACACTTACGTTCTGCTAACGACTTCGTATCTGTTGGAGATGTAGTAGAAGCACAAGTATTAACTTTAGATAGAGAAGATCGTAAAATGTCTCTAGGTATCAAGCAATTAACGCAAGACCCATGGACAGATATTACAACTAAATACCCTGTAGGTTCTAAGCACACAGGTATAGTACGTAACTTTACAAACTTTGGTGTATTTGTTGAATTAGAAGAAGGTATTGATGGATTAATTTACATCTCAGATTTATCTTGGACTAAGAAAATTAAGCACCCATCTGAGTTCTGTGCAGTTGGAGATAAATTAGAAGTAGTAGTACTTGAGTTAGATGTGGAAGGACGTAAATTATCTTTAGGTCACAAGCAAACAACAGAAAACCCTTGGGATAAGTACGAAACTGAGTTCGCTTTAGGAACAACTCATACAGCAGAGATTGCTGAGGTTGTAGATAAAGGTGCAACTATTGAGTTTAACGAAGATATCGTTGCTTTTGTTCCTTCACGTCACCTTGAAAAAGAAGATGGAAAGAAACTTAAGAAAGGAGATTCTGCAGATTTCAAAATCATTGAATTCAATAAAGAATTTAAGAGAGTTGTAGCATCGCATACAGCAATCTTTAAAGAAGAAGAAATGGCAAATGTGAAAGCTGCTGCTAAAAAACAAGCTGCTCAAGCTGCAGAAGCAAAACCAACTTTAGGTGATGCTAATGATGCTTTACAAGCACTTAAAGATAAAATGGACGGGAAAATATAATTATATTCCTGTGAAAACAGGAATCTCATCCTAATAGAAATGAAGCCTCTCGATTATCGAGAGGCTTTTTTTGTTTATAACTGTAACTATTGAAGTTTAATTTTATGTTTCAACTTCTAAATATTTACGTTAACTTTGTATACCAAATACGTTTGGAGAAATATGAGTCAAAAAGTGTTACTTAACGCAACCGAGGTAAACATCATTCTACATAGACTGGCTTGTCAACTTATTGAAAATCACAACGACTTTTCTAATACTGTTTTAATAGGGATTCAACCAAGAGGGAAATTCTTAGCTAATCGTTTAGCAATACTACTAAAAACAGAATATAATATTAAAGATTTACAGCTAGGGCTTTTAGACATTACCTTTTATCGTGATGATTTTAGAAGAGGAGAAAAAATACTAGAAGCTAATACTACAGAAATTAATTTTCAAGTAGAAAATAAAAATGTAGTATTCATAGACGATGTATTATACACAGGAAGGAGTATACGCTCTGCTTTAACAGCAATTCAATCTTTTGGAAGACCTAAAGAAATAGAATTGTTAACCTTAATAGATAGACGATTTAGTAGACATTTACCAATACAGCCCAATTATAGAGGGCGACAAGTAGATGCCATAAATAAAGAAAAAGTGAAGGTTAATTGGGTAGAAAACGAAGGAGAAGATTGCGTTTACCTTGTTAACAATTAATTTTAAGAGGTAAAAGTGTGGTTGCTTACAACCTTATAAAACAAAACAATAAATAGATTATATTAATTACAGGCTACAGAGCTAGTAAATAACTAAAATAATATGAGCGAGTTAAGTGTAAATCACTTATTGGGAATTAAATACATTCAGGAAAAAGATATTCAACTTATTTTTGAAACGGCAGATCATTTTAAAGAAGTGATTAATAGACCAATAAAAAAAGTGCCTTCACTTAGAGATATTACAATAGCAAACCTGTTTTTCGAAAATTCAACAAGAACCAAACTATCTTTTGAATTAGCAGAAAAACGATTATCTGCCGATGTTATTAATTTTTCAGCTGGACAATCTTCAGTAAAAAAAGGAGAAACCCTAATAGATACCGTTAACAATATTTTATCTATGAAGGTGGATATGGTTGTTATGCGTCATCCAAACCCAGGCGCAGGTGTCTTTTTATCTAAACACGTCAATGCAAATATTATTAATGCAGGAGATGGTGCACATGAGCATCCCACACAAGCCTTATTAGATTCGTATTCTATTAGAGAGCGATTAGGAGATGTAGCTGGGAAAAATGTAGTTATAGTAGGTGATATATTACACAGTAGAGTAGCACTATCAAACATATATGCCTTAAAACTACAAGGAGCTAATGTTATGGTTTGTGGACCAAAAACATTAATACCAAAATATATAGATAAATTAGGAGTAACAGTAGAAACTAATTTAAGGAAAGCATTACAATGGTGTGATGTAGCTAATATGTTACGTGTACAAAATGAACGTATGGATATTAGTTATTTTCCATCAACAAGAGAATACACACAACAATTTGGAGTGACTAAAGAATTACTAGATTCACTAGATAAGGAAATTACAATTATGCACCCAGGACCTATAAATAGAGGTGTTGAAATAACTAGTGATGTGGCAGATTCTAAACAAGCCATAATTTTAGATCAAGTGCAAAATGGTGTCGCAGTTAGGATGGCAGTAATTTATTTACTAGCTTCAAAAATAAAACAGTAGATTATGATTATAGACAAAGACGGAAACATTTCCATAATTACTCAAGAGAAAGCTACTATTATAGAATTGGTAAAAAAAATTGAAGCTTTATACCCAAAATTTAAAAACGATAATATTATTGTAAACCTTGGAGCTTTAGAGCCAATAAGTACAGAAAACATTGTTGAATTTCTACAAATATCTAATACACATAGAGGCAATAAGCTATCTTTTGTACTTGTAAATTCAAAAACAGATATCGATAAAACTCCAGATGAAATAGTTGTAGTACCTACTTTAAAAGAAGCCTACGATATTATTGAAATGGAAGAAATGGAACGCGATTTAGGGTTTTAATTACGCATAGTACTTAACTATTACATGAAATTAAACATATTAGGTTGCTACAGTGCAACACCTCGTACATTTACAAACCCAACAGCACAAGTTCTAGAGATAAATAATCACATCTTTTTAATAGACTGTGGTGAAGGAACACAGGTAGAGTTACGAAGACATAAAATTAAGTTTAATCGCATTAAACATATATTTATATCTCATTTACACGGCGATCATTTTTTTGGACTAGTAGGGTTAATTTCTACGTTTAGACTATTAACTCGAGAAGCAGATTTACACATCTACGCCCCAAAAGGACTAAAAGAAATTATAACATTACAATTAAAAATATCTAACTCTTGGACAAATTATAATTTGTACTTTCATGAACTCTCAAGCACAACTTCCGAAATTATTTTTGAAGATGATAAAGTAGAAGTACATACTATACCTTTAGATCATAGAGTATATACTAATGGCTTTTTGTTTAAAGAAAAAGAAGGAGAACGTAAGCTAGATATGAATGCAGTTTTAAATGCAGATATTAATGTAGCCTATTACAGAAAATTAAAACAAGGAGCAGATGTTATAAATGAAGCAGGAGAACTAGTAAAAAACGAAACAGTAACTAAACCAGCTAATAAGCCCAAAAGTTATGCATTTTGTAGCGATACAGCATATAAAGAAGACATTGTACCCTTAATTAAAGAGGTAGATGTATTGTATCATGAATCTACATTTTTAGAACAGCATGCTAAATTAGGCCCAAAAACAAAACACAGTACAGCTAAAGAAGCAGCAAAAATTGCAAAATTAGCTAATGTTGGGACATTAATATTAGGACATTATTCTACACGTTACGCAGATTTGAATCAATTTAAAATAGAAGCTAATGAACATTTTGATAATGTTTTATTAGGAGACGATGGAAAAGTTTTTGAGTTTTAATTAGTGTTCTTCTACATATCGTTTAAATTGATTTAACCATTTTTGTACCTGTTTTTTAAATAACCCAGGAAATAGTTTGGCTATTACTTTTATAAACAAACCATTAAAATTAATGTATTCTATTTCAGTCGTATAACGTGTAATATCATTATTTGCAATAGAAGAAAAAACAACCCTCATAGTATTGGTCATATGCTTATGCTCATACAATGCTAAAAATTCTTCAGGTAAGTTATTATTAAGTATCGTTTCTATAAGCTCTAATTTTTCATAAATAATTTTAGATTTTGAGCCTTTTTCGCCTTCATTACCACTTATTAAGGTTTTTGATTTAAAACCATCTTGATAATATTTTAAAGTACTAGTATCTAAAAAAATAGATTGAACTTTATCTATGCTAGCATTAATATCAACAGAACAAGTAAACTTCATAAAGAATTATTTTAAGCTAAAGTTAGTAAAATATTATGGTAAAAATAATTATAGAATCTTGTAAATTGCAGTATGGAAAAAGATTTAGGAAATTATAGAAGATCTTATGAAAAGGGAGCTTTATTATTAGAGAACACCCCAGATAACCCAATAGAGTTATTTAGAAATTGGTTTCTTGAAGTAGATGAAAAATTCCCAGAAGATGAAACTAATGCGATGACCATATCTACAATTGGAACAGATGGTTTTCCAAAAAATAGAGTTGTATTACTTAAAAAATATACCTACGAAGGCTTTATTTTTTATACAAACTACGAAAGTGAAAAAGGAAAAGCCATACAAGAAAACCCAAATGTATGTTTATCCTTTTTTTGGGCAGGAGCAGAACGACAAGTCATCATAAAAGGGAAAGCAGAGAAAATTGCTAAAAATTTAAGTGATGGGTATTTTGAGTCTAGACCTAGAGGAAGTCAATTAGGAGCACTAGTATCCAATCAAAGTGAAGTTATAGAAAGTAGGGAAGTACTAGAGTTAAAATTAAAAACCTTAGAAAAGCAATACGAAGGTAAAGAAATTCCTAGGCCAGATTTTTGGGGAGGATTTATTATAAAACCAGAGGTTATAGAGTTTTGGCAAGGAAGACCCAATAGATTACATGATAGAATACATTACAAGTTAAATTCAGATTACGATTGGATAAAAAATAGGTTATCTCCGTAAAATTATTGCTATAATTTATTAATAATAGTCAAAAGCACTTAACGGTATCGTTTAAGTGCTTTTTTTTATGTTGAAAAACTGTTTTTAACGAATTTTATACTTTATAAATCGATGAAAAGCATTAAATGATGTTAAAATGCATGTTTTTCATCGATTTTAACATTTTTTTAACATTTAACTTATTTCTGTCTCGGTATATTTGAAAAGCCCCAATCTAATTTTATCAAGTATGAAATCTATATTTAACCTATTTTTAGTAGCGTCTATATTTGTTTTTACAACGTCTTGTTCTTCGGATAGTAGTGAGGATATTGCACCAGAAACAAACCAAAGTCAAAATTTAGTTATTCCTCAATCTAAAACTATAGAGATTGAAATTATGGAGCTTATTAATGAATATAGAATAAGCCAAGGATTTAATGTTTTAAATAATAATGGAATAATTAAGGGGCAAGCATATACACATACAGAGTATATGGTTGTTAATGATAATGTCTCTCATGATAACTTTTATGCGAGAAAATCATATTTAATTAATAACGTAGGGGCAGAAGCAGTAACAGAAAACGTAGCTTTTGGATTTACAAATGCTCAATCTGTCGTTAATGCTTGGTTAAATAGCGAAGGACATAAAC
>NZ_JBSHNS010000355.1:0-10614 GCF_053601635.1 Pontimicrobium sp. MEBiC01747 | reverse complement strand
CAGTTATAGAGCGGGAGTACAAACAGAAGCAGATAGACAAAAAACAACACAAGAATTTTACGAAAATATATATAATAATGCGTACACCTTTTGTATTAGAGGAGTAGGCAATTTTTCGGTTAGATTATACGAAACGCTGGCAGTAGGACGTATCCCTATTATATTAAACACAGATTGTAAATTACCTCTGTCTAACAGTATAGATTGGAGTAAACATTGTATTATATTAGATGAAAGAAAAAAAATGTCTTTAGAAGCACAGATTTTAGAATTTCATCAATCTAAAACTGATGAAGCATTTTTAGAGATTCAAAAAAGTAATAGAGCACTATGGAAAACGCATCTAGTAAGGCAAACTTACTTTATTAATATTTATAATATATTTAAACAAAGTAATGACTAAAGCTTTTACACTTATTGTATGCACATATATGCGACCTAAACCACTTTTAGAGTTGCTAAAGTCTGTACAAAAGCAAACGTTATACCCCAACGAAATTCTTATTATAGATGGGTCTACAAATACAGAAACAGAACAAGTATTAAAAGAGCGTACATTTAAAAACTTAAAATACTTTAAAGTAGACGATAGAGATAGAGGCTTAACCAAACAACGTAACTATGGTATTAATAAAGTTGCTGAAACCTCTGAAATAATATGTTTTTTAGACGATGATATTGTTTTAACAACAATGTATTTTGAAAACTTAATAGAAACATATAACAGTCAAAAAAGTGCATTAGCCGTAGGAGGTTATATAACTAACGAAGTGGAATGGCGTGCAGCATCAAAAGAGAAAAGTAAATCTTGTTTTTATTATGACGATTGGATGCGTAATGAACCCTCTCGTTTTAGATTAAGACGAAAATTTGGATTATTACCAGATGCAGAACCTGGATATTTACCAACATTCTCTCATGGACGTTCTATTAGTTTTTTGCCACCAACAGGAAAAATATATAAAGTAGAGCAGCTTATGGGCGGTGTCTCGTCTTTTAAAAAGGACGTTTTTGAAACATTAGCGTTTTCAACTTATTTTGAAGGTTATGGATTGTATGAAGATGCCGATTTTTCTTTGCGACTAGCTAAACAAGGCGATATTTTTATAAACACAAATGCTCAGTTAGCACATTACCACGATGCTTCAGGAAGACCAAACCAATACAAATATGGTAAAATGGTTTTAAGAAATGGATGGTATGTATGGCGTGTAAAATACCCTAAACCAACATTAAAAGCACGACTAAAATGGAATGCTACAGCATTTTTACTCACGGCCATTCGTAGTACAAATATAATAACCTCAAACTCTAAACAAGCAGCATTAACAGAAAGTCTAGGAAGAATAGTCGGTTGGTGGTCTTTGTTTTTTAATGCGCCAAAAGTAGAACAATGAATTTTTTAATTATATCACATGTAAAACATAAGCCAAATGGAGCTACGTATGCGGCATACGCCCCCTATGTAAGAGAAATGAATTTATGGTTAAAGCACGTAGATAAAGTAACCATTGTTGCGCCAAAAGTATCAGGAAAACCAACGCCTATAGAAATCAATTATAAGCACAAGGCTATTAAATTAAATACTATACCTACCATTCAGTTTACGTCTATACAACATAGTATAATGTCACTATTAAAATTACCATTAATACTGTGGACTATTTTTAAAGCATGTAGAAAAGCAGACCATATTCATTTACGCTGCCCTGGAAATATAGGATTATTGGGCTGTTTTGTGCAAATACTATTTCCAAAAACACCAAAAACAGCTAAATATGCTGGAAATTGGGATCCTAAAGCAAAACAACCTATAAGCTATAAATTGCAAAAATGGCTGTTAAGTAATACAATGCTAACAAAAAATATGCAGGTTTTAGTTTATGGTAATTGGAAAGATCAAACCAAAAACATAAAATCATTCTTTACAGCAACATTTACTAATAAAGAAATAGAACAACCCCTACAGCGAGACTATGGTTCAATATTAAAATTTGTATTTGTAGGTAGTTTAGTAAAAGGGAAACGCCCATTGTTAACCCTACAAATTATAGAAGAATTAATTGCAAGAGGAAAAAAGGTGTGTTTAAATATGTATGGAGATGGGGTTTTAAGAGAAGAATTACAAAATTACATAACAGTTAATAATTTAGAAGCACATATTACATTACATGGTAATCAAGATAAAGAAGTTGTAAAACAAGCCTTAAAAGAAGCTCATTTTTCAATACTACCATCTAAATCCGAAGGTTGGCCCAAAGCCATAGCAGAAGCCATGTTTTATGGTGTTATACCAATTGTAACTAAAATATCCTGCGTACCATATATGCTAGATTATGGTAATAGAGGGATTTTAATTGATTCTGAATTAAAACTAGCAACCAATACAATTGTAGCTGAATTAGAGAATACAAAAACTTTAAAAATAAAAGCAGAAGCAGCCACAAAATGGTCACAAAACTATACCTTGGATGTGTTTGAAAGCGAGATTAAAAAATTAGTAGATAACAATTAAATAACGTGTAGCATTTCTAGAATTGTAGAAATGAAAAATAAAAAATAATGAGAGTATTACAGTTAATAGATTCATTACATACTGGGGGAGCAGAGCGTGTTGCTGTAAATATAGCAAATGCCTTAGCCCCACAAATAGATAAATCTTATCTCTGTGCTACAAGAGATGAAGGTTTATTAAAAGCGAGTCTACTAAAAACTGTTAAGTATCTATTTTTAAATAAACAAAAAACAATAGATATCAAGGCTATTAAAACACTTAATACTTTTATAAAAGAAGAAAATATAGAAATTATTCATGCCCATTCTTCATCATTTTTTTTAGCAACTATTATAAAGCTTTTAAATAAAAAAGTAAAAATAGTATGGCATGATCATTATGGGAATAGTGAGTTTTTAGAATCGAGATCGTCTAAAGTGTTAAAAAAATGTTCTCGATATTTTTCATGTATATTAAGCGTAAATAGACAATTAGAAACATGGTCTAGAAATAATTTAAAATGTAAAAATGTAAGTTACCTGCCTAATTTTGCAACAAAAAGCGATATTACCCCAACAACAACCTTGAAAGGGACATTAGGTAAACGTATTATCCATCTTGCAAACTTAAGAGCACAAAAAGACCATATAACACTATTTGAAGCATTTAAAATTATAGTAAAAAAACATCCAGAATGGACACTACACTGCGTAGGTAAAGATTTTAAAGATGACTATTCCGAAGCTATTAAAGCTAAACTGTTAGAATTGAAAATAGAAGAAAATGTATTTGTATACGGGAGTAAACCAGATGTGTCTAATATTTTAAAACAAGCAACAATAGGCGTGTTATCATCTAAGTCTGAAGGTTTACCCATAGCACTTTTAGAATACGGTTTGGCTAACTTGCCAGTATTAGCAACTAAAGTTGGAGAATGCGAAAATGTTGTAATTAATAATAAAAATGGTCTATTAATTAATTCAGAAAACCCAAAAGAATTATCACAAGCATTACTTTTGTACATCGAAAACGAAAAATTAAGATCTAAATATGCGGTAGCTTTTGCACAATACATTGAAAATAATTATTCTGCCAAGGCACAAACAATTACCCTTTTAAAAAAATATAAAGCAGCGATTGAAATTATTTAATTACATAAAAATTATTGGGCTGCATGTTCTAATAGGTATAGCAGTTTATATATTACCAATTTTATCTAAAGTATATTTATTGGGGATATTTTTGTTTTTTGTTATTAAAATAATAAAAACAAAACCAGCAGAAAGAGCCTTACAAATTTTAATAGCTTGTGGTTATATAGTAGGGGCTGAGGTGTTTTTACGAATGACAGGTGGTAGTTTATTATACGAAGCATCAAAATACCTAGTTATTCTATTTTGTTTAATAGGCGTACTTACAATACGTATAAATAAACAATCTATAATATATGTATTCTACATCTTTTTATTATTACCTGGAATTTTAATAGCTGGATTTAATATCACAGAAAATACAACGTTACGTACAGCAATAGCCTTTAACTTAAGTGGTCCTATATGTTTAGGAATTGCAGCATTATTCTGTTATAAATTAAAAATAAAGTACCAGGATACTCATAAAATTCTATTAGGAGTAGGGTTACCCTTAATAACAATAACAACATACCTTTTTTTATATACACCAGATATTAGAGATGTGGTAACAGGTACCTATTCTAATTACGCTACATCTGGAGGTTTTGGACCCAATCAAGTCGCAACAGTATTAGGTTTTGGAATGTTTATTTTTACAACACGGTTTTTTCTAAAATCCCCAACATTAAGTTATAAAATTGTCAACCTTATATTACTAGCATTAGTGTCTTATAGAGGTGTTGTGACCTTTAGTAGGGGAGGCATGATAACTGGAGTAATAATAATAGTAGCCTTCTTATACAGCTATTATGTAAAATCTTCAGTGAAGAATAAAAAAAGAACCTTAAAATTAATTGTCGTTTTTTTAGCCGTATCTATTTTTACATGGTTATTTACATCTATCCAAACCGGTGGTTTTATAGACAAACGTTACGCTAATCAAGATGCAGCAGGACGTGTAAAAGAAGATTTATCTACAGGTAGAAATCAATTAATATCATTCGAGTTAGAAGAATTTCTTAAAAACCCAATATTAGGAGTAGGTGTGGGAAAAATAAAAGAGTTAAGACAAAACGAGCAAGGTATAGAAGCTGCATCACATAATGAAATGAGTAGAATACTATCGGAGCATGGAACGCTTGGTATTTTTGCATTTTTAATTCTTTTAATAGCACCTTTAGGAATGAGATATAAAAATAGATCCAATATCTTTTTCTTTTCTTGTTATATATTCTGGTTTTTAACCATTAATCACTCTTCAATGAGAATTGCAGCCCCTTCGTTTATCTATGGTTTATGCCTATTGCATTTTGTTTATCAGCCCTCAAAAACAACATAAAAAAGATTAAAAAAGTATAGTGAAACAATTACTTTACATAGGAAACAAATTAGCAGGTTCTGGAAAAACAGTAACTACAATAGATACACTAAGTAAATTATTACAAGGAGAAGGGTATGTAGTAAAAACAAGCTCAAGTAAAAATAATAAGTTATTACGTCTATTAGATATGTTGCTTTCAATATTTAGGAACTCAAAATCTACAGACTATGTTTTAATAGATACATACAGTACTCAAAATTTTTATTATGCCTATTTATGTAGTCAATTATGCAGAATATTAAAATTAAAATACATCCCTATATTACACGGAGGGAATTTGCCAAACCGGCTAAAAAACAACCCTAAACTTAGTAAACAGCTCTTTAAAAATGCACATATAAATGTTGCGCCGTCAGACTACACAAAATCTAATTTTGAAAGCTTAAATTATACTAATATTATTTGTATACCTAATGCTATAGAAATAAATAAATATGAATTTAAACCTAAAAAAATAAATACAATCCGTCTATTTTGGGTGCGTTCATTTTCTAATTTATACAACCCTAATTTAGCAATATCTATTTTACATAAACTAATACAAATAGGCTATAAAGCCTCATTATGTATGGTTGGTCCAGATAATGATGGCGCATTAGAAAAGGCGAAAGAACATGCTAAAACGCTAAATGTAGAGGTCAGTTTTACAAATAAATTATCTAAAGAAGAATGGATAAAATTATCAGAACATTATAACGTGTTTATTAATACAACAAATTTCGATAATATGCCAGTAAGTGTTATTGAAGCTATGGCACTTGGACTTCCTGTGGTTTCTACAAATGTAGGTGGACTTCCTTTTTTAATAAACGATAGTAAAAATGGTGTTTTAGTAGAGCCAAATAATGCTAATGCTTTTGTTGAGGCTATTATAGATTTACAAGACAATAAAGAAAAAGTAATGTCGATAATAACAGAAGCAAGAAAAAAAGTTGAACAATACGATTGGCAAACAGTAAAATTAAAATGGCTTTCAATTTTAAAATAAATGAAGACACGTAAAAGATTTACTTTATTATATTTACATTTACAACCCTACTAATATTATAATGGCGGACACTAACAATAAAAGTATACACTTTGAAATTTCCGAACGTAAAATACTATTACGAATTTTAGATTTATTCTTTATTGGTATAGCTGTATATGGATTAAGTTTTATTCCTGCGTTTGATTATTATTCTATAACGCAAGACAGCTGGATGTGGTTAATTGTTTTAGGTCTATACATTTCAGGTTTTGGTACTGTTTTCGAATTATACGACTTGCAAAAATCCAGTAAATTAGAAACCGTAACTACAACTATCATTTTAACAGCGTCTTTAACAGTATTAGTGTTTTTACTTACGCCGTTTTTAACCCCTTCATTGCCAGATAATAGAATAGAAATATTGTATTTTTATTTTGCAATACTATTGGCATTATTAGTCTGTAGAATAGCCTATATTAATTTTATAGCTTCTCCTAGATTTTATAAAAAAGTATTATTAGTAGGAGAAATATCTAATATAGAAACTATAGTAGAAGCCTTTAAAAGTGCAGATCCTAACTACAAAATAATAGGCTTTATAAATTGTGAAATAGCTAAAGAAGATGCTATTAAATTTAAGGGAATACCAGAATACAGTCCAGATAATATTCATAAAATTATAAAAGAAGAACAAATTTCAGAAGTTGTAGTTGCTAGTTATAATTCAGAAAATATAACATCAACAATATATAACGATTTAATGATGTTATTGGAAAAAGGGTTTCCAATAAAAGAGTATACGCAAGTATATGAAGATATTACTTACCGTGTTCCTGTACAGTTTGTAGGTAAGGATTTTTATAAATATTTTCCGTTTAGTAGAAATAATAAAAACAAACTATATTTAACATATAGAAGAGGCTTAGATATTATATTATCAATAACAGGTATATTAATAGGAAGCCTATTTTTACCATTTATATTAATAGGAAACCTAATAGGAAATAGAGGCCCTTTATTTTATAAGCAAGAGCGTGTTGGTAAAAACGGAAAAACGTTTTTAATTTATAAGTATAGAACTATGGTTGTTAATGCGGAAGCTAATGGCGCTGTTTGGGCTAAAAAAAATGATACGAGAATAACTGCATTCGGTCGATTTTTAAGAACATCGCGACTAGATGAAATACCTCAGTTTATCAATATATTAAAAGGCGACATGAGTTTAATAGGGCCTAGGCCAGAACGCCCAGTTTTTATTGAAGAATTATCTCAAGTCATTCCGTTTTACGAAACAAGACATATTGTAAAACCTGGTTTAACCGGATGGGCACAAGTAAAAGCACGTTACGGTTCTAGTGTAGATGATAGTTTGGTAAAACTACAATACGATTTGTATTATATAAAACACAGAAGTTTCTTTTTAGACTTTAATATTATAGTAAAAACACTTAGTACAGTTATCTTTTTAAGAGGACAATAATTAGCTTACGTTTGCAAATTTATAAAAGCGTAATAAATAAATATAACGTATTAAAAATGCAATAAGTAAAGGAATTAGAGCAGGCGCAAAGCGTTGTACACCTATAACCCAATGCATAGTCATTAGCCCTAACATTATAATTAATAACTTTAAATAACCAATAAACCATTTCTTAGGTTGTTTTTTAACAACTTGTATTATTGCAAAAAGACTTAGAGGAAAAGCCCAAAGTAAATTATAATTATAGGCAGTTGCAGTATGGTCTGTAGCAAACCATAATAATAATATAAATACCCCAATTATACCGGTTAAGCCAAATAAACTAATATCTAACCATACAGACCGTTTACTGTTTTTAGAATTATTGTAGGTGATATAGATTATAAAAATTGAAATTAAGCTAAAAACAAACAACGGACTTGTAAAAAAACTAGAAGCTGCAAAAGCTTCTTTTTGTTTGTATACTATAGAAGAAGATTTTACTAAGGGTTTACCTGTATTTTTAAAGGAAGCATTTTCAAAAGATTGAAAGATAAATTCAGGTAAAAACATATATTCTCTAGGTGTAGCAGGCTTGTCTATAACCGAACCTAAAGCAATATTAATACCTAAGCTTCCCCAAGAATTCCAGTTTAGGTTATTGTTTATTAATTGTCTAAAAGTCTCAGATTTGTACGATTCTGGTGTTTTATAAACAATATTACTATTTAAAACTTGCTCTGCAACATCTCGCATTTTTGTTGCACAATTATCATAAAAGAAATCATAAAGATAATCTTTGTTTTCAGGCTTATTATTTTCTATTAAAAAACTATATAGAGCCCTTTTTTGCTCGTATGATAAATCTAAAACTTGCTCTTTTATCGTACGATCATGTCTTACATAGCGTCTTAAAAAAGAATAAAAAGGTTCTTTGCCTTGCGAATACTTTAGCTTACCTCTGGCAAAATTTAAAATAAAATTAGGGTCGTTAAAAGGATACCGTCCATAATCGTATACAATATCTACATATCCCGAACGAACTCTAAAAGCATTATGCCCAAAAGCATCATTTAAAGAGTTTCCTGGTCCAATAGTAATAATGCTTATTTCTGCTTCTGGTTTTAGGTTAGGATTTTGCGAAAAGGATAAAAAACTAAAAAAAAGAAAAGCAAGACGTATCGTTTTTTTCATATTAAAAGTACTATCTAAAAACGCTAAAATCTAATTTTAAAGAAAATACATTAGAATATAATGCAACACTTTGATCGCCTATATCTGTAAAAGCATAATCTACTTGTATTCCTTTATATTTAAAACCAACGCCAAGACTAGGTTGAAAAGTTAAATCTTCGCTATTGTCTATTTGTAATTCATTTTGGAAGTTTCCAACCCCCGTTCTTAGATAAATCATATCTATATAACCAAATTCAAAACCTAAAGCAGGATTTATACTGGCAAAAGAGGTGGATAAAATATCGTTATTTTGCTCAAATCGTACATTTAAATCTAGTTCAGCTCGTAGAGAATAATCATAATGAAACACATAACTTTTAGAAACACCTATCTGTAATTTAGGAATTGTAATTTCTGAAGTTTCTGGTAACTCTTGGTTTTGCCCTTCAACAGCACCTTTTATTCTTTCAAAAGCATCCTCATCAAAACTCCAAGAGTTAAAAGTGGTTGTAATATCTCTAGCCATGATACCAAACTTCCAATTATTATTCGTTTCAAACTGTATAGCAGCATCAAGTCCAAATCCCCAAGAATTAGCAAAGTCTCCAATAACTCTTCTAATAATTTTAGCATTTACACCATAATTAAGCCCATCTACTGGTAATTTACGAGCGTAAGAAAATGTTAAACCATAATCTGCAGTAGAAAATAAGCTAATACGATCAAAGTTTACATTTCCTTGGTCGTCTATAAGCTGTGTCGTATCTAGTATATCATCTACAGCAAAACGAATTAGAGAAATCCCTAAAGCACTTCTATTGTCTATAGGCATTGCAAAAGCAGCATAATCATAATTAGCAATATTGGCAAAGTAACTAGAGTGCATTAAAGCAATTTGTTTATCTTCTAAATGCACAAGGCCAGCAGGATTCCAATACCCAGAGTTAACATCTCTAGTATTAGCAGTAACAGCATTACTCATTCCAAGAGCAGCAGCATCCACACCAATGTTCATAAACTCATTAGAATATTTTGTTTGGCCATAGAGCGTTAAAGTCACTATAAATGAAAAGATTGTATAGAAATATTTCAATTGCAATTTTTTTACAAAGATGCTACATTTTTTATACATATTAAACTTTAAATTAAAGAGTATATTGTATAAAGGACTATAAAAAGTAAAACTTTATTATTTTTACCAAAAACTAACCAATGATTATAAAGAAACTTATTCCAAACTTTGTAACGCTTCTAAACTTGTTTTGTGGGAGTATTGCTGTATTATTTGCTGTTAATAATCACTTTATTGTAGCTGCTTTTTTTGTGTTTTTAGGAATATTTTTCGATTTCTTCGATGGCTTTCTTGCTCGTAAATTAAAAGTGCAGAGCGACTTAGGTGTTCAGCTAGACTCTTTAGCAGATATGGTTACCAGCGGTTTAGTTCCAGGAATAATCATGTTTAAATTAATTGGTTTAGCTTGTAATGATGATGCTTTTATAGATCTATCTGGAGACTGGAACTCTATATTACATTTTAATAATTTTAAATTAGCCCCAATAGCTTTAATAGGCTTGTGTATTACTCTCGCATCGGCTTATAGATTGGCTAAATTTAATATAGACGAAGACCAACAAAGCTATTTTAAAGGCCTACCAACACCTGCGAATACGCTGTTAATTCTGTCTTTGCCTTTAATAATGGAATTTCAGCATAGCGATATTATTAATACTATCATTTTAAATAAGTGGTTTTTAATAAGTTTAACCGTATTAAGTTGCTATTTATTAAATTCTAGTATTAAATTATTTGCCCTTAAGTTTAAAGACTGGAGTTTTAAAAATAACGCTATCCGTTACATTTTTATATTATTAAGTATTGTATTACTTATTGTATTGCATTTTGCAGCAATTCCAGTAATTATATTACTATACATTTTTTTATCATTATTAAACAAAAAACATTAAACACCAATGCTAGAAATTATTTTTACACTTATAATG
>NZ_JBSHNS010000354.1:0-3245 GCF_053601635.1 Pontimicrobium sp. MEBiC01747 | reverse complement strand
AAAGTAGATTACATCTATTTACTAAAAGAAGCATTCGATAAGGCTGAAGCAAGAGATAAAGAACGTATTACCTATTTAGAAAAAGATAATAATCCTGCTAATTACGAACAAATCTATGAGTTATATCAAACTTTAAGAGCTAGACAAGAGCGTATAAAACCAGTACTACCATTATACATAGGGAACAAAAAAGTAGCCTTTAGCTTTAAAAATTATAATTCGCAAATAATTGCTGCAAAAGATAAAACATCAAACTATTTATATAACAATGCAAAACAACTATTAAATAGTAATGACAAGTACGATTACAGAAAGGCCTTTGATGACTTTAAATACTTAGACCGTATTAACCCCAATTACAAAAACGTTAGGCAACTTATAAAACAAGCACACGAAAAAGGAACAGATTATGTTATTGTTAATATGGTTAACGATACACAACAAGTTATTCCTAGAAGATTGGAAGAAGACTTACTTAACTTTAGCACTTATGGTTTAAATGATTTATGGACCGTTTACCATAACAACCCCGACACACAAAGACGATACGATTTTGGTATGGAAGTTATACTACGTAACATTGCTATTTCTCCAGAACAAATTAAAGAACGAGAAATAATAAGAGAAAAACAAGTAGTCGATGGCTGGAAATATGCATTAGATGGTGATGGAAACGTGCTTAAAGATAGCTTAGGAAACAAAATTAAAGTAGATAAATTTAAAACAGTACGTTGTGAGTATTATGAAACTAGACAATTTAAAACCTCTAGTATCGTTGGTACTGTAACCTATAAAGATTACAATACAAAACAACTTATAGAAGCCTTCCCACTACAAAGCGAATACCTATTTGAACATTTCTATGCCACCTCTAGAGGAGATCGTCGCGCATTAGACCAAAACTTATTAAGTTATTTAGATAATAGAAGAGTACAATTCCCAAGTAACGAGCAAATGATTTTCGATACAGGAGAAGACCTCAAACTACAGCTTAAAGAAATTATAACAGGCAATAGTTTTAGGCGATAAAAACAAAAACTCCCGAATAGCTTCGGGAGTTTTTTTTATACTTATTAGTTTTTGCATCTTATCTAAACAAAACGATTTAAATCTAAACTATTAATAGCACCGTGCGACGCATTAGCTACCGCTACCCCATTTTTAATAACTATAATTTGAGGCGATTGGTGCATCACTTGAAATTCGTATCCAGCTTCGTTAGAAACATCTCTATAACTTAATAAATCTAAATAATACAAGTCTAAATCCTTTTCTGTAAACTCGTAATTCTCTACAAATTGACTCATAACCATGCGGCTAATGCCACAACGTGTAGAGTGTTTAAATATAACTTGTGTTTTTGTTTTCGATTTATCTTTAATAAATTTAAGCTGTTGTAATTGACTTAAAGGTATCCAAGGCAATACTTTTTCCTCCTTAGGTTCGTTAGAACCCCCAAATAGTTTATTTATTAATCCCATGTTTTGTCATTTATATTTAATTAAGTCGGTAGTAAACTAAAAGCTTACAAACTGACTAAAAGTCATGTATTTTTAAGCATCAACGGTCATTTTGTCCTATAAACTACAATGGTAAAGTTATTGTTTTAATAGCTTCGTAAACAAGAAAAAAAATCATGTTATGAATTTTAACAACTATACAATAAAATCACAAGAAGCTATACAGCAAGCACAACAACTTGCCCAAAGTTTCAACCATCAACAAATAGAAAACGAACACATATTTAAAGCTATTTTTGAAATAGACGAAAATGTATTGCCTTTTCTATTAAAAAAACTAAATGTAAATATAACCATACTTCAGCAAATTTTAGATAAGCAAATAGAAAGTTTCTCTAAAGTTTCGGGCGGTAATTTAATGCTATCTCAAGAAGCAAGTAAAGCCCTAAACGAGGCCTCTATAATTGCTAAAAAAATGAGCGACGATTATGTCTCTATAGAGCATTTAATTTTAGCAATATTTAAATCTAAAAGTAAAATAGCACAAGTATTAAAAGATCAAGGTGTTACAGAAAAAGCGCTAAATGCTGCTATTGAAGAGTTAAGAAAAGGAGATCGTGTAACTTCGCAAAACCAAGAAGAAACCTATAACGCTTTAAATAAGTACGCTAAAAACTTAAATCAGTTAGCCAAAGATGGAAAACTAGATCCCGTTATTGGACGAGATGAAGAAATACGACGTATTCTTCAAATACTATCTAGACGTACAAAAAACAACCCTATACTAGTAGGAGAACCAGGAACAGGTAAAACTGCCATTGCAGAAGGATTAGCCCATAGAATTATAGATGGCGATATTCCTGAGAACTTAAAAGACAAACAAATCTTTGCTCTAGATATGGGAGCGCTTATTGCAGGTGCAAAATTTAAAGGCGAATTTGAAGAACGTTTAAAAGCCGTTATAAAAGAAGTAACAACAAGCGAAGGAGATATCGTGTTATTTATAGACGAAATCCACACCTTAGTAGGCGCTGGAGGCGGACAAGGCGCAATGGATGCTGCAAACATTTTAAAACCAGCATTAGCGCGTGGCGAATTAAGAGCAATAGGCGCGACAACATTAGACGAGTATCAAAAATATTTTGAAAAAGACAAAGCCTTAGAACGTCGTTTCCAAAAAGTAATGGTAGACGAACCAGATACAGAAAGCGCAATATCTATATTAAGAGGGATAAAGGAAAAGTACGAAACGCACCATAAAGTACGCATAAAAGACAATGCAATTATTGGAGCTGTAGAACTCTCAACACGCTATATAACCAATCGCTTTTTACCAGACAAGGCCATCGATTTAATGGATGAAGCTGCGTCTAAATTACGTATGGAAATTAACTCTAAACCAGAAGAGTTAGACGTGCTCGATAGAAAAGTAATGCAGTTAGAAATTGAAATTGAAGCTATTAAGCGTGAAAAAGATGAAACCAAACTAAAAGCATTACGCTCTGAACTGGCTAATTTAAAAGAAGAACGCAACGCAATTAATGCAAAGTGGAAAAGTCAAAAAGAAGTTGTAGATAATATTCAGAACACAAAACAGGATATTGAAAACTATAAACTAGAAGCAGAACGCGCAGAGCGTGAAGGCGATTATGGTAAAGTAGCCGAATTACGTTACGGAAAAATAAAAGAAGCACAAGAAAAACTAGAAGAATACCAGAAGCAACTAGAAGCACAAGCCGAGACCTCTTTAATAAAAGAAGAAGTTACTTATGATGATATTGCAGA
>NZ_JBSHNS010000353.1:0-927 GCF_053601635.1 Pontimicrobium sp. MEBiC01747 | reverse complement strand
ATCTGGTTTATATTTTGTGTCTTTTGCTACAGTAAATTGGATAGATGTTTTTACTAGGCAAGTTTACTTTAATGTATTAGTTGATAGTATAAATTATTGTAGAAAAGAAAAAGGTATGGAGTTGTATTGTTATTGTTTTATGCCAAGCCACATTCATTTAATATTTAGATCAAGTAATAACCAACCTTCAGAATTACTTAGAGATTTTAAACGTTATACCTTCAAAAAAGGTTATAAGAACTATAGAGAACAATCCGCAAGAGAGTCGTAGAGAATGGTTATTATGGATGTTCGAAAGAGCAGGTAAAAAGAATACAACAACAACTAAACACCAATTTTGGTAACATCATAATAAACCAATAGAACTATGGAGCGAACAGGTAATAAAACAAAAAATAGATTATATACATAATAATCCTGTAGAGACAGGTTTTGTAGTAAATACTATAGATTGGAAATATTCTAGTGCAAGGAATTTTCAAGATGATCATACAATTCTAGAAATAGATAGTACTGGTTTTATAGTTTAATTTGTGAAAAAGCAAAGCTTTTATAGAAATATAAAAGTTTCGTTATGCTGACTCATACCGCCACTAGAAAGATTTTAGCGGTAGCGGGGGGGCTAGTAAAGCAAAAAAAGAAGCTAGTTTTTAAGTACTGTTTCTAGTTTGTAAAAAATAGCTACAGAGCGAGGAGTTAAGGCTCAAGCTTATTTATCAAAAAACACACCCTCTAGCCTTGTTGAAAAAGTACAGAAAAAACTAGGAAAGGATAATGTGATTTTATTTAATGATTAATAATAATATGGAAGTAGTACATTTATTTTCTAGAGAAAAAATAGATTCAAAGAAACTAATTTATTTTTTAAAACAAATAAAAATAAAAGCTCTAGGATTTTGGAATAATGAAGAAGTAGATACTCAATAT
>NZ_JBSHNS010000352.1:0-1594 GCF_053601635.1 Pontimicrobium sp. MEBiC01747 | reverse complement strand
CTTTATAAAAGCGTATGTTTTCGTTTTTATTAGTGACTAAAATAGTTTCTAATAGCTCTAGTGCTTTGTCGTACTGTCCGTTTTCGTATGCTAACATGGCTTTAGACAATGGTTGTAACTCTTCTTCTCCTCGTACTACCGGAGCTAATACATTTGGGTATACATCAAAATAAGTTGCATACAGTGTTGCTGAAGTATCTTGCTTCTCTATAAAATAATACGAGCTCCCCAAACCTAAAAAAATAATAACCGAAGCAGCTACTAACCATTTTTTTAAGTTGTTTTGTTTGGTCTTATTCTCTAGCTTCTTTAGTTGTGCCTTTAATTCATCTTTCTCTAAACTTTCTATTACCTTATTAACATCTGTAAACTCTTTAAATAGGGCTTTAAATTCAGTATCTGTTTTTAAAAGGCGCTTAAATTCAGCCTCTTCTAGTGGTGTTAATTTACCTCTGTTATATTTTTGTATAAGTACTTCTTTTTCCATAAACGTATTTTAATCCTCTCCAATTATTAAAGTTCTTAACTTTTTCATACATCTAGATTTATGACTCTTTACTGTATTTTCATCTTTATAGTTAGTTAAAGCCACTATTTCTTTTATTGTTAGGTTTCTATAATAAAACATGTTTAAAATCGATTTACAACGCTCCCCTAATTGTTTATATTTTTTTCTTAGTAATACTTGCTGTTCTGTTAAGCTGTCCTCTTTAAATATTATAATATCGTTATCCGCTTCATGTATATCTTCTGTTATATATAATATCTTTTTTTCTTTTAGTCTATCATATATTTTATGTTTTCCTATTCCAAACAAATACGTTTTAATTGAGCTTTTCTCTAGGCTTAATTGTTTGCTTACAAAATTCTGGAATAGTACAATAATACTATCTTGATATATATCTATAACGTCCTCCTTTGGTAAATTAAATTTAGACGCATAATTAAGAAAAGCTTCTTTATATAAGAGATAAACTTCTTCTAAGGCGTTCTTATCATTATTTCTTAAACGTTGTTCTAAATCTGTTGGTTGTTTTTTCATTAAGTAGATTTAATAGAAAAAAGGTTAACATAAAAAATAAAATATATAAATGTTAACCTTTTTATTCTTTCCCATACAAAAGAGAAATAATCATAATCTAAAGTATTAAAAATGGCACTAAACAACAAATTATTTTTAGGTATCATCACTATAATCCTTTCTTTTAACTGTAATGCACAATTACTAAACAAACTAAAGAAAAAAGTTAAAGCTAAAATTGAGGATAAGGTTGTAGAAACTGTAGACCAAAAAACCGATAAAACACTAGAGGACATTACCACTAATAAAAAGCCAAATATAGAGCAAGATGTATATGTCTTTAACCAAAGTATTTTATTAGAGTTAAGCGCTAACGACAACGAGAAAACAACTTTAGAATTCTTCTTTAGCAAACAAAATTCTAATATATCATGTATAAAACTAGGGGCTTCAGAAAATGATGCTATGGAAGGTGATATATATAATGTTTTAACTCCAGATCATGCAACTGTATTTATGGATTTACCAGGAATGAAAATTAAAAAAAGCATTACAGATCAAGATATTAAGGCT
>NZ_JBSHNS010000351.1:0-458 GCF_053601635.1 Pontimicrobium sp. MEBiC01747 | reverse complement strand
GATGCCGCAGTTAACCCATTACCAACACTATACACCAATGTTGTTAATGCCCAAACCATCTATGTAAGAGCCTCAATAGACCTTACAAGTTGCTACGACACCATCACCCTAGACCTAAGAGTCAACCCATTACCATCACCCGTAGCTACACCCGTAGCCTACCAAGAATGTGATGACGATAACGATGGCTTTACCAGCTTTGATTTAGAAAGCCAAAGCGCAACAATCATTAATGGCGAGCCAGGAGTAACAGCCACCTATTATGAAACCATGGACGATGCCCAAAACATGATTAACCCACTAAGCAGTCCATACAATAATATTGTAGCCAACACCCAAACCATCTATGTCGTTGTTACCAATACAGGCACCATGACTACACCAGCCACAGGCTGTTTTACCATAGTAGAGCTCCCATTAGAAGTCTTACCAGCACCAGTAGTAGACTTAGAAGCCGA
>NZ_JBSHNS010000350.1:0-418 GCF_053601635.1 Pontimicrobium sp. MEBiC01747 | reverse complement strand
ATTTCATATAATTCCCACTCTGATTTTTGAACTTTTGGTTTGTCAATTGTATCAGCGGCTTTGATTAAGTTTTTATTTATTTTTTTCAAAGAAGCATTGAGGTTTTTTCCTTCATCTGTATCAGCAGTTGATATAATAGTAAGAATTTCTTTTGCACTAGCTCTAAGTTCTTTTGCTATTTCTTTAATTTTACTAGGGTCATATTTACCAATTTCTGTAACAATTTTATCGACATCAGATTTAACTTTATCCCTAATGGCAACTTCAGATACAAGAGTTAAGTTTAACTTCGTTAAATCTGTTGCAATCAATTTTACATCAGGTTCTATTTTTTGTAAAAGTTTTACTTTATCTGCATCACTAGATTGCTGTTCTGTTTCTTCTTCATCTTCTTGCGCATCTACACCTTCTAGAATAC
>NZ_JBSHNS010000349.1:0-2912 GCF_053601635.1 Pontimicrobium sp. MEBiC01747 | reverse complement strand
GTACTGGTGTTCCTTTAAAATATTCGGTTCCTCTTTTTATTATTTTTTCTTCTATTTTATCTTCTTCTATATCTTCTATATCTGCATCAAATACATCTTTAAGTAACTCACATATTTTATTTCTTTTTTCTGAAACTTGTGCTTTATTAAACGTTTTTTCTATGATTCCTTTTACTCGGGTTGACACGCCTTCTTTATCGCTATAATACCCTAATACATCGTATTCATGATATGCTGCTCCTACTTTTACTGACTCAAATTTCCATTCGCTTTCTTCATGTGTATCTTCTTCTAGTTTAGAAAAATCAAATATTCTAATTTGTTGTGGTTCTTTTGTTTTCTTTTTTGAAAGTAGTTCTACTCCAGATAGTACATTTGTAATTACTTTTGATGTGCCTGGATTATTATTGTTGTTTTTAGATGCTGTCGCTCCCCATAATGCTTCTGCTACACCTTTTGCTGAACAGATGTATGATAAGTCGTCTATTTTTAAGGTTTTACCACCTAGCATCACCTTAACATTCATATTAAATGTTACATCTTTAGCCGTAAATCCGCAAGGTCTTATTCCTATTTGTAGTTCTCTTTTGCTATAGTTGCTATTACCTATAGCCGATTTCATTACTGTTTCTTTTGGTAATTGCTTGCCATTAATTTTTAAGCTAGAAACTGGTATAAACGATTCTATAGAAATGCCCAATTGGTATGGGTTTACTACCGAGAATTTTTCTTTTCCTTTTACTTCTATTAAACCATTACTTATGGTTATATTAATTGGGTCTATGTTTGAAACAGATTGGTGTCCATTTACATTTGTAGCGGCTACTCTAGCTACTGGTGCATTAGAGCCTTCTTTTTTCTGTGGTATAAATCCTGTAGCAAATTTGTGCCATTTAAGGTTTTGTGGTTTTGTTTTTTTATGGTTTCCAAAAGGAATGGTAAATGAAAAAATAGTCCAATCTACATAAATTTCTCCTGCAAATGGAGGCCCCCATAAGTGTAATTGCACACTCATTTCGAAATTAAAGTGCACTCTTACAAATGCTATTTTTATTCTGGCTTCTATTCTAATAGTTATACCCATATCTATAGCATACTGAAATGGTGCCCATGCTATTAGCATATTTGCCCATAGTACAAATGTTACTTTTACTATAGAGGTTTTAAAAAGCACTTCCCATTTTCCTCCTGCCATTATTGCCGAGGTTGTTAGTGCATAGTATAATTCTCCTTTTATAATAAGTTGTTTACTAATTCTCCAATTTAAAGCTACTCTAGGTACTGTTGGATAGTGTGTTGGTTTATTAAATTTTGGATGATAGCCTCCTAGTGTTATTACAAAATCGCCTTCATGGGGTCCTTTTATCCAGGTATAGAATGCAAATCCTCCTGATAGTTTACAGTTTTTAGATAACACATAAGAGTTTGGTGTTAGTACGGCTTCTACAGAGATGACATCGCTTCCTGGACCAAAATGTGCTAATATTGCTAGTTCTATATATACTATTGGTTCTTTCGAAATAGACTTCTCTGGCCAACTTAATCTTGAAAGTCCCATAATGGCAAACTCTAATTGGGTTCCAAAATTTACTGTTAGTAATACAAAAGATTCTATTATTTTAAACGACGAGAACTTGATACCTACTGCAAACCAATAATCTCCTACAGAAATTTCTATGGGTGTTTTCCCGTTTTTCATAGGTGTTTCTAAACTACCTAAAACCGAGAGCAAACCGCCATCTTTTTCTGGTTGCATAGCTAATGAGACTAATGGATATGATGCTACTTCATTTACAGATGGGATATTAACTTTTCTATTATATCCAAATCCTGCTGCTAAACCTGTTACAAAAAAGAATGCTGGACCTCCTATTGGGCCGTTAAATACACCGTAAATAAATAAAGATGCTCTATTCTCTACTTTTCCATAAGAGCCTATTGCTGCTATAGAGAATTTACTTACTTTTATTATGGCTCCACCATTATAAACATCTATTGTTTTTCCTTTATAGGTTGTTGTAGCATGCAAAAATGCTCCCGATATTTCTATTGGCGGTACTTTGTACGATAGTCCTAATCCATCTAAATAAAAATCTGGGGTTTCTGGTGGCCATTTTAGTTTAAAGCCTAAACCAAAGCCCATGAGTTCCATTCCCATTCCCGCCATTTCCATAGAGGCATCTAATAATAAAATAACTTTACTGTTTTCGTAAGCAAAGCCTATTCTTTGAAGGTTTACAGGCCCAATCTTTTTATTTATTTTTTTCCATTTAGCTTTAGATGAAATAGCTCCTCCCAATGGTTTAACGACTTCTTTTGTGCTATTTTCAGACTCACTTGTATCTGCTTCGTAATTTTTATTATTACCATCATTTAAAACATAATAGTTTTCTTTTCCATTAATGATGAGTTGAGTCGAGATATTAAAACCTTCTGCGACATCTACTTTTGGTAAGGCTGCAAAGCTTTTAAGTTCTTCTTTTGTAAATGTTCCTTTTGCATAAATTGCTAGGACTTCTTTAAAGGCAAAGGCATTTTTTTGAGATAATGTAGGGCCAGCTAATGGTAGTTTTTTTAGGTCTAATGCTAAATCTGCTCCCATACCAAAGAGAAGACTGGTTTTATTTTCTTCTTTTTTAAGCAGTAAAAAGGCTTTAAAGTCTTTAAGTGTAAATGCTAACTCTGGTATTTGTTTGGTTACTTCGGCACCAAAGAAATAGGTTGCTAATTCTCTTAATTTTATGGTTACTTTACCTTTATTAATATATCCTGCATAGACATACCAGCCTATTTCGTTTTTAGAGAATTGCAGTTCAAAACGATGGGTATTTACTTTTAAAATACCTTTAAAAAGAAATGTTGCTTTTTTACCATTTTTTGCTTTGGTATAGTCTACAATAATAGCCGCATCA
>NZ_JBSHNS010000348.1:0-10138 GCF_053601635.1 Pontimicrobium sp. MEBiC01747 | reverse complement strand
TTCTGTAAGCTTCAGCAGGATCCATAGAGTTTCTTGGAGCAAATAAATACTTTACTAATTTATCGGCAACCGCTTTGTCATAAAAGCCATTTGGAGCTTCCTTAAAAGCTTCCGAAGCATCACTTGTTAATACATCTGCCCACATGTAGCCATAATATGCTGTAGCATAACCTTCGCCAGAGAAAACATGTCCAAAATGAGGTGTTCTGTGTCGCATAGGTAATTCTTTAGGCATTTTTAATTCTGCTAAAGTTTCACGCTCAAATTTAGCGATATCAATATTTTCAGGATCTGTTAGGTGTAATTTCATATCCATTAAAGCAGAAGCTAAATACTCTGTAGTACCAAATCCTTGATTAAAGGTTGCTGCTTTTTTAATTTTGGCAACTAAAGCTTCTGGAATGGCTTCTCCAGTTTTATAGTGTACTAAAAATTGATTAATCACTTCGTCTGTAGATAACCAACGCTCTAGTAATTGCGATTGAAACTCGGTATAATCTCTAACACCTCCATTTAATGTTGGGTATTTTACATTAGAAGAGAAAAAGTGCAGTGCATGACCAAACTCGTGAAAAAACGTTTCTGCATCATCCCATGACACTAAAACAGCTTCGCCAGGTGCAGGTTTTACAAAGTTTGAATTGTTAGAGGCTAATACCGTTTGTTTACCATCAAAAGTGGTGTGACTTCTATAGGTTGTAGCCCAAGCACCAGAACGTTTTCCTGTTCTAGCAAAAGGATCTAAGTACCATAACCCTATATGTTCTCCAGAATCTTTATTGGTAACTTCCCAAACCTTTACATCTTCATGAAACACAGGAACACTGCCTTCTGGAACGGGTTTAAAATTATAATTAAATAAGCGTCCTGCTGTATAAAATAAGGCCTGTGTTAATTTGTCTAGCTGTAAGTACTGCTTTACTTCGTCACTGTTTAAATCGTATTTTGCTTTACGTACTTTCTCGGCATAAAAACGATAATCCCAAGGTTCTATGGTAATATTATCCCCGTTTTTGTTAGCAATAGCTTGCATATCTGCAACTTCTTCTGCAACCCTTCCTATAGCAGCTGGCCAAACAGCTTCCATTAAATGCATAGCATTTTCTGGTGTTTTTGCCATTCTATCTTGTAAACGCCATTCTGCATAATTTTTATAGCCTAATAATGCTACGCGTTCTCTACGTAGTTTTAAAATGTTTGCAATTAGTTTTTTATTGTCATACTCGTCATTATTATCACCACGAGAATAATAGTTAGTCCAAACCTGTTTACGTAATTCGCGATTGGTAGAGTAGGTTAAAAACGGATCCATTGATGAACGGGTGTTTGTAATAGCATATTTGCCATCTTGCCCATTATCTGTAGCTATTTTTGCGGCAGATTTTATAAACCCGTCAGATAATCCATCTAATTGCTCCTTAGTTAAATAAGTAATATAATTTTCTTCATCATGTAATACATTGTTAGAAAACGTACTATATAATGAGGATAGTTCTTTGTTTATGGCAGCATAACGGGCTTTTTTTTCATCATTAAGCTCGGCACCATTCATTTCAAAACGTTTGTAAATTAAATCTACAACACGTTGTTGGTCGGGGTCTAAAGGTGTTACTTTAGACCCATCGTAAACGGCTTTAATACGTTTAAATAGCTTAGGATTTTGGTTTATTTTAGAACGGTATTCCGATAATTTAGGCGCTAATTCACTTTCTATTGCTCTAAATTCTGGAGTACTCATGTTACTACTAAGTATACCGTAGTAGCTAAACACTCTATTTAGTTCCTTACCAGAACG
The DNA here is from genome assembly GCF_053601635.1 of Pontimicrobium sp. MEBiC01747. Taxonomy (NCBI): domain Bacteria; kingdom Pseudomonadati; phylum Bacteroidota; class Flavobacteriia; order Flavobacteriales; family Flavobacteriaceae; genus Pontimicrobium; species Pontimicrobium sp. MEBiC01747. Next base: position 8,343 of record NZ_JBSHNS010000348.1, on the reverse strand, counting down.
CTCCATAGCTTCAATAGTATTTTCAAACGTAGGTGCTTCTGCGTTATTGGCAATAGCTTCAATATCTTTTAAACTTAAGGCCATACCTGTTTCCATGGCTTCTTTTATATCTTCAACTTTCATTTTGTCGAAAGCAGGAACGCCACCGTAAGGGCCAGTCCATTCTTTTAGTAAAATAGTCTCACTCATTAATTTTGAATCTGCTTTTGGTGGTGTTTTTTTATCGTTATTACACCCTGTAAAAGTAATAATAGCGCATAGTAGGGTGGTACTTATTAATAGTTTTGATTTCATAATTAATATAGTTTTTTAGAGGTTGAAAGATAGTGAATTTAAGATTTTAGGGATAATAACAAAATCATAAATTATGGATTATGAGCAAAGTATAATATGAAGACCTGTAGGCGTTACATCTTTTTTGCCATTTCTGTTAAAAGAAGATAAGTGCCTATTATAGCTCCAATAAAAATAAGATCATTAAAATGTTCAAATTGGTTAGCTATTGTTTGCCCAACAATTACACTAATTATAAGCCTTAATAACCAAGATTTAAGAAACTGCATATTATTCTATAACTTCAACCTTAGTAATATAAATATTATGCTTTGGCCAATCTCCAGCATCAGTTTCTTGTTGCGAGATTTTATCTACTACATCCATGCCTTTAGTTACTTCTCCAAAAACAGTGTATTCACCATCTAAATGGTATTGGTTGGTTACAGTAATAAAAAACTCGTAAGGAGATGCTAGTTTATATGCATTTTCTATTTCGCTACTAGGTATAGAGATAACACCACGGTGGTGTTTGTAACCTCGCTTAGCATCTGGAGGTAATAAATAACTACCAAACTTTTTTCTTTTTCTAACCACTTTTTTGTTGTCCGAACTTCCGCCTTGTATTACAAAATCTTTAACCACACGATGAAACTGTGTGCCATCAAAAACTTTATTTTTAACAAGAAAAATAAAATTTGCGCGATGAAATTTTATTTTATCATATAACAAAAGGTCTATATTACCAAAACTGGTATAAATACGTACTTTATTTTCTTTATGTTCTTTCTGGTACTCTAGAAAAAAATCCATTGCATTCTTATCATTTAGCGGTAGAAAACGCTCTTCTAAAGTGAGTTTAGAACTGTCTATAGTAATTGCTTGTGGAGCTTCTTTCTTTTTTACTTTAGCCTTAACAACAGGAGCTTTTTTAGGTGATGATTTCGTGTCATTACAACTAAAAAAAATAAACATTAAACAAAGCGTTAATAGTAGGCGCATAATATAGAATTTGTATTTGCAAAGATAAAAAAGACAATAATAGAATATAAGTTTTAAAAAAGGTTTATTATTTAGAACTAAAGGAAAGAGAGCAGTTAACAATTTGCTAGAGATAAATAAACAGGTAAGATATTCGTATTAAAAACCGTTACTTTGCACAGTAATAGTTTAATTAAAATAAATAGATAGTTTATCTGTATATTTATATAACGTAAGATATCGATTAGCGCTTAAATAATGAATTTTAATACATTTAAAACAGCAATAGCAGGCATAGAAAAAGCACCGCTTCCAGCTGAAGCATCACAATTTAAAATGTCTCCGCCTTACAGAGAGAAACTTATAGCTAAGCAAAAAGAGCATGTAAAAACAGCAAAACAATCTGCTGTGTTAGCATTGTTTTATCCAGATAAAGTTAACGAAACCCGCCTTATTTTAATATTACGTAAAACTTACAAAGGCGTACACTCTGCACAAGTAGGATTCCCAGGAGGTAAACTTGAAGCTAATGAAACATTAATGGAGGCTGCATTAAGAGAAGCAAATGAAGAAGTAGGCGTGGACATAAATACAGTAACCGTTTTAAAAGAAATGACACAAGTATATATTCCGCCTAGTAATTTCTTTGTACAGCCTTATTTAGGAATCTCTAATATAACACCAGCATTTATAAAACAAGAGACAGAAGTAGAGGCGCTTTTAGAGGTTAAGCTAAGCGATTTTTTAAATAGCGATAATGTGGTAACTAAAACAGTTACAGTAGCTAATGGTGTTAAGGTAGAAGTCCCTGCATACCATTTAAACAATCATTTAGTATGGGGCGCTACAGCAATGATGCTTAGTGAAATAAAAGACTTGTTAAAATCTGCCTGCTAAATAGTTCTGTTTTTTTACATTTGCAAAACTGCTACAGCTAAAATGTTAGTAAAATAATGAAGTGAGAAAAGTATACTATTATAAGAATAGTAAGTAGATAGCAGAATAATTATTAATACATTTAAAATATTTATGGGATTATTTACAAAAAATCCTTTCGGGCATAATCTTTTTATAAAAAAATGGCTTATTAGAATCCTTGGAGCCTTGTCTCATCGTCGTTTTCGTGGTTTTAATGATTTACAGATAGAAGGCTCAGAAATTATAAAGAACTTACCAGATACCAATGTACTGTTTATATCTAACCACCAAACATACTTTGCAGATGTAGTGGCTATGTTTCATGTATTTAATGCTAGTTTAAGTGGTAGAGATGATAATATTAAAAATGTTGGGTATTTATGGAATCCTAAGCTTAATATGTATTATGTGGCAGCAAAGGAAACTATGAAATCTGGACTTTTGCCTAAAATTTTAGCTTATGTAGGTTCAATAAGTATAGAACGTACTTGGAGGAGCGAAGGAAAAGATATTAATAGACAGGTTAAAATGAGTGACATCTCTAACATAAGTAAGGCGTTAGACGATGGTTGGGTTATTACCTTTCCACAAGGTACAACAACACCATTTAAACCTATTCGTAAAGGAACAGCACATATTATAAAACGATATAAACCCATTGTAGTACCTATTGTTATAGATGGTTTTAGGCGTTCGTTTGATAAAAAAGGATTACGTATTAAAAAGAAGAATGTTTACCAAACATTCGAAATAAAGAAACCTTTAGACATTGATTACGATAATGAGTCTATTGCAGAAATTGTAGAAAAAATAGAGTACGCTATAGAGCAGCACCCATCCTTTTTAAAAGTAATTTCTAAAAAAGAATTAGCAGCACAAGAAGAATTAAACAAACAACGTGAGTGGCTAGATTAGTAATCTTTTTAAAAATGAATTTTCTTATTACTAATTAGCATCTTTTTTTGTTCTACAAGACGCTTTTGCTTTAGAGTTACTATTTAACCCTAGTATTAAAAAGACAAAACCAATTGGTAAAAAAGCGTAGCCTAGCATTGTAAAAGATAAAATAATGTACACAGCCCCAATAATTAAATATGTGTTTCTTGCTGTTTCAGAATTACCCATGCAAAGCCCTAAATATTGTTTCTCAATCAAGTTATCTGCTTTGTAAAGCTTAACAGTAATACCTTGCCTAAAGCTTATACCAGATTTAATAGTTATAGTTTCTAAAACGCCATTGAGTTTTAAAGTAAAGACATGCGAGGTTCCAAACCATGAGAATTTTTCAGAAACAACAGTATCATTTAAAATAACAGTTTCATTTCCTGCCCAATCATTTGTAAAAGTTATGGTATTATTGTCAATAAAAAAAGAAACACTTTTCATAGTAGTTATAGGGTTTTAGTCATGAAGTTTTTTAAGTTCTTCATAGTTTCTATTTAAACGCTTCATTAAAATGCCATAAATAAGCCTGTAGAATAACCAGATAATTACAATAAATACAATAGTAAAGATTATAAAAATGGCAAGACCAACCATAAGTTGTGGCGTTGTAAAATGAGAGATTTTTTCGGCCAATTCCGTATCTTGTTTAGTAACATAATATAATGCTAATACCATAGAAATAGGTACCATAATTAAATTATATAATACGTAGTACTTAATTATTTTCCTAGTTTTAATAATACTTTCCATTAGCTTTTTTGCATTATCTGTAACCGAAATATTTCGGTGTGCTTTAAATAGCAAAAAGATAAAAAAGGAAATAACTATAAAGGTAAATATAGTAAGAGCAGTCATTAAAGGCCCATTTACAGAGCTGTGTTCAAATTTCTCTTGATAACTGGAAGATAGTAAAGGCAAAAAACTAAGACCTAACCAAAATAAGAGTTCGGCAATACTAATGTAAAATAATGTTTTTACAATAGATGATGATTTTTTTAACAGCATAGGATAAATCTGTTGAGACGTTAATTGCTTATCATCTACAACATCCTTCTGCCAATGTTTTTTTAATAATTCTAATTCATCCATAATGTTACGGATTTAATATGGTTCTTAATTTTGTTTTTACTCGGTTCATTTTAACACGAGCGTTAACTTCACTAATACCCATTGTTTCACTTATTTCTTTATAGCTTTTGTCTTCTAAATACAAGAAAACAAGAGCTTTTTCTATGTCGTTTAATTGTTGCACAGCCTTATATAATAATTTTAGCTGTTGCTCTTCGGTATCATCATAATCTTCAGCAGAAATCTTAAACTGAATACTATCAAATTCCTGAGTTTGTACAGAACGTTTCGATTTTCGGTACAAAGTAATAGCTGTATTTAACCCCACACGATACATCCAAGTACTAAATTTTGAATCCCCACGAAATTTTGGAAACGCCTTCCATAGCTGTATCGTAATTTCTTGGAATAAATCATTATGCGCATCATAATTATTAGTATACAAACGGCATACCTTGTGTACAATATTCTGATGCTTCTCTAGCAATTCAACAAAATTATGTTCAAGTTCTTTATTCAATTATTTGGTGTCAATGGTTTGGTTATGCATATAAGTAGTGTAAAAATAGAAGATGTTACACAATTTTTATAAAATAATTAAATGGACGTTACAATCTTTCATTTAAGCTACAGATTGTCAGGCTTTCAAGGCTCGCTTTTTTTAGGTTTAGATTATATTAACCTTATAACTTAAAACAAACTTTAATTACAAAATAAACAGTGTAAAAGCATGAAAAGAGCTCAAACAAACCTTTCAATCCTTAACGCAAGCTGTCGTAAAATTATTACTTAAAGGTAAGATTTAAAAGTCATAAAAATGAATACAGATTATATTTTACATGTAAAATTAATAACCTTCTATTATTTTTTAAAACGACTTAATTATTGTTACTTAAAAGCCTTATAAAACTAGGGATTAAAATCACTGTTTTGTATCTTTGGAAAACTATTATTATTCCATTTTTTATATGAACATTCCAGATACAAAATCCCCAAGAATTGTTATTGTTGGCGGTGGTTTTGCAGGTGTTAGCATTGCCAAAACTTTAGCCAATAAAAATGTACAAGTTGTTGTTTTAGATAAACACAATTACCATACATTTCAACCTTTATTATACCAAGTATCTTCAGCAGGACTAGAACCCGATTCTATAGCCTATCCATTACGTAAAATTTTAAAAAAGCATAAAACCTCTTTTTTCCGTTTAGCAGAAGTTGAGCAAATTCTCCCAGAACAAAAAGAAATACAAACCAATATTGGGAATCTTAAATACGATTATTTGGTACTAGCAACAGGGACCAAAACAAATTACTTTGGTAATAAAGCTATAGAGCAACATAGTATGCCAATGAAAAAAGTACCACAAGCCTTAAACATACGTAGCTTAATTTTACAAAACTTTGAGAAAGCTGCAGTAAGCGATTCGCAGTCAGAGCGCAAAGCCGCTTTAAACTTTGTAATAGTAGGTGGGGGGCCAACAGGTGTAGAATTAGCTGGTGCTATAGCAGAATTAAAAAACAACATATTACCTAGAGATTACAGAGATTTAGATGCTAGTATGATGCAAATACATCTTTTAGAAGGTAACAGCAGAGTATTACCACCAATGAGTGAACATGCCTCTAAAAAAGCAGAAGAGTTTCTTGTTAAACTAGGCGTAAAAGTACATTGTAACACATTTGTACAAGATTACGATGGCGAAATAGCACATACAAATACAGATTTAACTTTAGCGTCTAAAACCCTAATTTGGGCAGCAGGAGTTACAGGAGCACCTGTTAATGGATTAAAAGCCGAAGCATTATTAGAGCGTGCTAATCGTTATAAAGTAAACCGTTACAACCAAATAGAAGGTTACAACTCCATATTTGCTATTGGAGATATAGCTTTAATGGAAACCGAAGCTTTTCCTAAAGGCCATCCACAAGTAGCACAACCAGCGATACAACAAGGTAAGTTGTTAGGGAAAAATATAATACGATTAATAAAAGGACAACCCTTAAAAGCATTTACTTATAAAGATAAAGGCTCTATGGCCACCATTGGACGTAACAAAGCCGTTGTTGATTTAAAATATTATAAATTTGCAGGCTTCTTCGCTTGGTTTGTATGGATGTTTATACACTTAATGTCTTTAGTAGGCTTTCGTAATAGAGTAATCGTGTTTTTTAACTGGACTTATAATTATATAAACTTTGATAAAGCTGCTAGATTAATAATACGTCCGTTTAATAAGCAGGATTAATTTTAATACTGCTGTTTTAAAAGCCCAAAAACTATTAATAATTGAGCCAGAGCATAAGTAAACATAATACTAAAATCGGCTAAAGCTAGAGGCTCATAGAATTTGTTTACAGCCAATAAACTGTCAGACAACATAAAAGCAAGTGCACCAATAAACACCAGATTAAAACTAGGAGTGTTGACTTTGCTACGTCTTAAAAAAGCAGAAACAGCCATTAATAAAATAATACACATGTAAACAATAACAGGTATTAATAAATCGCCTAATCCAGATTTTAAAATACTAAATAACCCTAAAGCATAAGCCAAGAGTATTATAACAAATCCATAAGGTTTTATTGCCGGATTTCGCTGTTTTAAAAATACCAGGCAATACATAATATGTGCCGTTAAAAATGCAATTAAACCAGCAATAAAGAAATATTCAGACTTATAGACAAATAGTAATAAAATATCTCCAATTAAAGAAAATAGTAAAGCCAGACCAGTAAATGTTCTAGTATGCGTATTAAGGTGCCTACTGTATTTGTAAAAATAAACAATTAAAGACCCAACAATTAACGGCTTAGAAACATAGTGTAAGCCTTGTAGACCTTCAAAATTTGCAATTATGGTTTCAATAAAAACTAAAATAAAGAAAACTACAAAAAATAAAGTACGCTGTTTGGATGCCATTTTGTTATTATTTGGGTAAAAAGTAAAAATACTCAATTCATCTTAAAAAAAATACAGTTCGGTAAGACTAAGTTTTAAAAACGGTGAGGTGTATGCACTTTTGTACTGTTAAACAAAGTAAACAAACAAACAGTATGAAACGCCTAACATTTTTATTAATAATATTTATAACAATTAATGCTTTTGCACAAACCACTATAAGTGGTCGTGTTGTGGATGCAAAAAACACACCAATAGAAGGAGCCAATGTATATTTAGAAGGCACATACGATGGAGGTACAACAAATGAAAAAGGAGCATTTTCTTTTAAAACAGAAGCAACAAAAACACAAACACTAATTATATCTTTTGTGTCTTTTGAAACCGAACAAATACAGAGCGATGTCTCTACATTACAAAATATAAATATAACATTACGAGAAGATGTTAATGCATTAGATACGGTAGTATTATCTGCAGGAACATTTGCAGCAGGCGATAATAGTAAAATATCGGTGTTAAAACCACTAGATGTTGTTACAACTGCTAGTGCTTTAGGCGATTTTGTAGGCGCATTACAAACCTTACCAGGAACCACAACCGTATCAGAAGACGGGCGGTTATTTGTCCGAGGTGGTGAGGCCGAAGAAACACAGATTTTTATAGATGGCATTCGTGTATTTACACCTTATACGCCAAGCCCTAATAACAGTCCAACAAGAGGGCGCTACTCTCCCTTTCTTTTTGATGGAATCACTTTTTCTACAGGAGGTTACTCTGCCGAATATGGGCAAGCATTATCCAGTGTTTTACTACTAAACACTATAGATGTGCCAGATCAAGAAAAAACAGACATTGGTATTATGAGCGTGGGTGCTACATTAGGAAATACTCAAATATGGGGTAAAAATTCATTAAGTGTTAACGCATCTTATATTAATCTAGCACCATATAATGCTATATTTAATGATAGAAACGAATGGAAGAAACCCTACGAAGGCGCTTCGGGAGAAGCTGTATATAGACATAAAACAGACCAAGGTATCTATAAATTATATTCTGCATTCGATGCTTCTCGTTTCGATTTAATTCAAGAAGACATTAATATCGCAGAAGGTGTTCGATTTAAATTAAACAATAAGAACCTCTATTTTAACGGTTCCTATTCTGGAGAACTAAACGAGGTGTGGCGTGTATTTGGAGGTTTAAGCTATACGTATGCAAATAATAAAGTTGGTGTAACAGATACAGATATAAAT
>NZ_JBSHNS010000347.1:0-4453 GCF_053601635.1 Pontimicrobium sp. MEBiC01747 | reverse complement strand
AGACCAAACAGCAACTAAAGTAAGAGAAGCCGTTTCATACCTGCATAAAAGACATCCAAACTTATTAGTAGATGGAGAATTACAAACCGATTTTGCATTAAACCGAGAAATGTTACAAGCAAAATTCCCATTCTCTAAATTAGCAGGCAAAAAAGTGAATACACTAATATTTCCAAATTTAGAATCTGCAAACATTACGTATAAACTTATAAAGGAGCTTAATGGCTCAGAATCTATAGGGCCAATAATGATGGGAATGAAAAAACCAGTTCATATTCTTCAACTAGGTGCAAGTGTAGACGAAATGGTAAATATGACAGCGATAGCAGTAATAGATGCACAACAAAAAGAGAAAAAATAAGACTCTAAATAATGACACCCTAAAAAAGCGATGCTAGAAATAGTGTCGCTTTTTTATTTAGTACTTTTTATTAAATATAAATTTATATCTAAATTTAATAAAATATATTACTTATAAAAACTGCATAATAACAGCAAAATAGGGCGATAAACGGTAATATGTATTACATTTTATTTTATTAACTCTAAATAAAAAAAAATGTGTAGTTTTGGTAGTTTAATAAGACATTAATAAATGATCACACATATACAAGGGAAATTGGTTGAGAAAAACCCAACCGATGTTGTTATAGATTGTAACGGAGTAGGTTACCTAATTAATATTTCCCTGCATACATTCTCTCAAATCCCTAATGAAGAGCATTTAAAATTATACACCCATCTTCAAGTTAAAGAAGATGCACATAGTTTATATGGTTTTGCCTCTAAAGGAGAACGCGATGTGTTTAGGTTATTAATATCTGTAAGTGGAATTGGCACTAATACAGCAAGAACAATGTTATCGTCTCTAACCCCAAAACAAGTTAAAGAAGGTATTGCTACAGAAGATGTCGCTTTAATTCAATCAGTAAAAGGTATTGGACTTAAAACGGCACAACGCGTTATTATAGATTTAAAAGATAAAATCATTAAAATCTACGATATAGACGAAGTTTCTGTTAATAAAAGCAATACTAATAAAGATGAAGCGTTATCAGCATTAGAAGTTCTTGGTTTTGCAAAAAAACAGGCCGAAAAAGTGGTCGAAAAAATAGTAGCAGCAGAACCAGAAGCCAACGTAGAAACTATAATCAAACTAGCTTTAAAAAATTTATAATAGATTTTGAATACAATCAATATACACTTTCAGAAATCCATTAAAGAGTACATTCTATTAATCTCAGCGCTATTACTTTCTTTTACCGCATTGGCTCAAGATCCAGATCCTACAGTCGTTCAAGATTCTGTTAAAACAGGATTTAGCTTAGGAACTTTGCAAATGCCAAACCCTAATAGCATACAATCTAAATACACTTACGACCCTAAAATAGATAGATACATTTACACTGAGAGTGTTGGGAGTTTTAATATAAATTATCCTATAATTTTAACACCAAAAGAATATCAGGATTTAGTACTTAAAGAAAATTTAAAATCTTACTATAAAGATAAAATAGATGCTTACGATGGTAAGAAAGAAGGAGCAGAGGAGCAAAAGAAAAACTTAATCCCAGAATTTTATGTTAATTCAGATTTCTTTACTAGCATATTTGGAGAAGGACCAATATCTATTGTACCACAAGGTTCTTTAGAAATGGATTTAGGTATTTTGTATACCAAGCAAGATAATCCATCATTTTCACCTAGAAACAGGAGTAATTTTACTTTCGATTTCGATCAGCGAATCAGTTTAAGCTTATTAGGAAAGGTAGGATCTAGGTTACAAGTTACGGCAAATTACGACACAGAATCTACTTTCGATTTTCAGAATTTAATAAAATTAGAATATACACCAACAGAAGATGATATTATTCAAAAAATAGAAGTTGGTAATGTAAACATGCCATTAAACAGTTCGTTAATCTCTGGAGCACAAAGTTTATTTGGAGTAAAAACAGAATTAAGATTTGGTAAAACAACAATAACAGGCGTGTTTTCTGAGCAAAAATCCGATACAAGATCAGTTGTAGCTCAAGGAGGAGGAACATTAGATGAGTTCGATTTCTTTATTAGAGATTATGATGAAAACAGACATTTTTTCTTAGCACAATACTTTAGGCAGAATTACGATAGAGCTTTAGAAAACTATCCGTTTATAAATACAAATGTACAAATAACAAGAGCAGAAGTCTGGATAACAAATAGAAGTAACAGAACAGAGAATGTAAGAAATATTGTTGCGTTACAAGATTTAGGAGAATCTGAAATTATTGGAAATGCAGGAGTACAAGTAACAGCAGGCCCAGGAGCATTTCCAGATAACGGAAACAACAGATTAGACCCAACAAATATTGGCGGGCCAGGAGCACAAATAACAAATGCTATTAGAGATATTGCAACTGTAGAACAAGGTATAACCATACCAAGTTTTAATGAAGGGTTCGATTATGCTAAATTAGAAAATTCAAGAAAACTTACAGAAGGTCAAGAATACCAATTAAATACACAATTAGGGTACATCTCTTTAAACCAACGTTTAAATAACGATGAGGTATTAGCAGTAGCATTCCAATTTACAGTAGGAGGCCAAGTATACCAAGTAGGAGAATTTGCAAACGATGGTATAGGAGCTACAGATGTAGAAACAAATACAAATGGAGAAGTAACTAATGTAACTAATAATAACTTAATTCTTAAGTTACTTAAAAGTAGTATAACAAGTGTTTCACAACCTATTTGGGATTTAATGATGAAAAACATCTACGACACTGGAGCATACCAATTAAGTCAAGAAGACTTTAAGCTGAACATTTTTTATAACGAAGCAGCACCATTAAATTACATTACGCCAGTAGAAGGAACACCATTTGGAGTAGACTTTAATGGAAACCCAATAGAAGAAACGACATTATTACGATTATTCAATCTAGATAGATTAAACTTTAATAACGATCCTCAAGCCAATGGAGATGGATTTTTCGATTTCGTTCCGGGGATAACAGTAATCCCACAAAACGGGAAAATAGTATTCACAAAAGTGGAGCCTTTTGGACGTTACCTATTCGATGTGTTAGATAACGATAATAACTCGGGTAACAATGAAGCAGACTATGAAGCAGATGTGTATGCTAACGCCAATCAAGAAAAATATGTATACGATTTATTATATAAAGCTACAAAAACAGCAGCGTTAGATGAGATAGAAAAGAATAAATTTCAAATAAAAGGACGCTATAAATCTTCAGGAGGAGAAGGCATTCCTATAGGAGGATTTAATGTGCCAAGAGGCTCTGTAAAAGTAACAGCAGGAGGTAGAGTATTAGTAGAAGGTGTAGATTATACTGTAAACTATCAATTAGGGCGTGTACAAATTTTAGATGAAGCCTTAAAAGCATCTAACACACCAATTGAGGTAACTACAGAAAACAACTCAATATTTGGTCAGCAAACAAAAAGATTTACAGGAATAAATGTAGAGCATGAATTTAATGAAAACTTTGTATTAGGCGCTACATACATTAACCTAAATGAAAGACCAATAACACAAAAAGCAAACTTTAACAGCGAACCTATAAATAATACCATATTAGGATTCAATGGAAATTACTCTACAGAAGTTCCGTTTTTTACAAGATTAGCCAATAAACTACCAAATGTAGATACAGATGCACCATCTAACCTTTCGGTAAGAGGAGAGTTTGCATATTTGTTACCAGGAGCACCAAAAGGAACAAACTTTAATGGAGAAGCAACAGCTTATGTTGACGACTTTGAAGGCTCGCAAAATGGAGTAGATTTAAAAGCGCCTCAAGCTTGGTTTTTATCAAGTAGACCAAAAGATTTAGGGAGAATATATACAGATGTAGCAGAGGGAGAAGATGAAAATGGAATCCAAAACGGTTACGATAGAGCCTTGTTAAACTGGTATACTATCGATCCTATTTTTTATAGCAATCAAAGGCCAAGTGGTATTAGTGATGATGATGTTTCAGGAATTTATACCTCAAGAGTTTTTGTAAACGAATTATTTCCAGAACAAGATATTGCTCAAGGGCAGACATCGGTTATTAATACACTAGATTTAGCCTACTATCCAGAAGAAAGAGGGCCGTATAACTTTAAACCAGGATCAGAAGATAATATTAACGATAACCCGTTAGATAGTTGGGCGGGTATAACAAGACAATTAACCTCTACAGATTTCGAACAATCTAATGTAGAATATATAGAATTTTGGTTACAAGATCCATTCCAAGAAAATGCATTAAACCCAGGGGGGAAATTAGTCTTTAACTTAGGAAATATTTCTGAAGATGTATTAAAAGACGGTAGGAAATTATACGAAAACGGATTGCCACAAGATGGTAATATTTCGCTATTACAAGGCGCATCAAATACCAATGGATGGAATCAACAAACAGTAGTACCACAAAATCAAGCCTTAATTTATGCG
>NZ_JBSHNS010000346.1:0-5514 GCF_053601635.1 Pontimicrobium sp. MEBiC01747 | reverse complement strand
GCTTTAGGCAGTTTTTCAAAATTAGTTTGATTAACATTTAAACCAACTCCAATTATTGATGATGACAGTGCCGTTTGTTTTATGACATTTTCAATTAATACCCCGCAAATTTTTTTGTTTTCTGACAAAATGTCGTTTGGCCACTTTATCTGTATTTTATTTACACCTAAGGTTTTCAGCGTTTTAACCAGAGATAAAGCAGTAACTATACTTATATAAAACTGTTGCTCTAATTTTATATTAATATGTGTTTTATATACACTAAACGTTAGATTTTTAAAGGCTTCAGAGTCCCAAACAGTCCCCATTTGCCCTCGCCCGTTAGTTTGCTTTTTAGTAACCACAACAGTATAATCCTCTATAGTTCCTTCACTGCTTATACCTTTTAAAAAAGTATTTGTAGAATCGATGGCATCAAGTTTGATTATACGCATAATAATTGGTTATCTTCGTACTATAAATTAACAATAAAAAATCTTATGATTTTTTTAAAGCATAAAGAACCAAAAAATAATAACTTTGCACAAATTAAATCAAGTTAATGGTTAAAAAAGAAACAAATGCAGACGCACTTATAACCACAATTATAAGTGGCATTGAAGATGTAAAAGGACAGCATATAAATATTCTCGATTTAAGAGAAATAGACAATACAGTTTGCGATTATTTTATTATTTGTGAAGGTACTTCTAACACACAAGTAAATGCTATTGTAAGCGCTGTACAGAAAAAAGTAAGTAAAGAACTTAGAGATAAACCTTGGCATGTAGAAGGACTAGACAATGCAGAATGGGTTTTAATCGATTATGTAAACGTTGTAGTTCACGTATTCCAAAAACAAATTAGAGAATATTACGATATAGAAAGCCTTTGGGGAGATGCAAAGACCACTCTAATTGAATCAAAATTTTAAAAACTCTACATGTCAGACAATAAAAAAAATACACCCCCTAAAAAACCTAAATTTAATAGTTATTGGATTTATGGTTTAATCATTATAGCATTAATTGCTGTTTCCGTTTTTGGTAGTGATACTACTAGTGATAAAAATAGTATTTCGCCCACTCAGTTTTTTGACTTTGTAAGTAATGGAGATGTAAAAAAAGTTGAAGTTGTTAACGATCACCTAGCTAAGGTATATTTAACAGAAGAAGCTGAAGCTTTAACAATTCACGAAAAAAATAAATCAAAGCAATATCCTTTCTCTACTGAAAAATCACCAAACTATACTTTTGAAATTGGTGATTTACAAAACTTTGAAGATGATTTCAAAAAAGCAAAGAAAAATTTAAGTAAAGAAAAACAACCTATATATAAACCAAAAAGAGAAGAAAACCCATGGGCTACTGTGATGAGTTTCCTTCCTTTTATATTAATTATAGCAGTTTGGATTTTTATAATGCGTCGTATGTCTGGCGGAGGTGCTGGAGGTGCTGGAGGTCAAATTTTCAATATAGGAAAATCTAAAGCCAAACTTTTCGATCAAAATACAGAAGTAAAAACAACATTTAAAGATGTTGCAGGTTTAGAAGGCGCTAAAGAAGAAGTACAAGAAATTGTAGACTTCCTTAAAAGTCCTGAAAAATATACCTCTTTAGGAGGAAAAATACCAAAAGGTGCCCTTTTAGTAGGCCCTCCAGGAACAGGTAAAACGTTACTAGCAAAAGCTGTTGCAGGAGAAGCTAAAGTGCCTTTTTTCTCTTTATCTGGTTCAGATTTCGTAGAAATGTTTGTAGGTGTTGGAGCCTCTCGTGTAAGAGATTTATTTAAACAAGCTAAAGAAAAATCTCCTGCTATTATATTTATAGATGAAATTGATGCTATTGGTCGTGCAAGAGGTAAAAATGCCATGTCTGGAAGTAATGACGAGCGTGAAAATACGTTAAACCAGTTACTAACAGAAATGGATGGTTTTGGTACAAATACAAATGTTATTGTATTAGCAGCAACCAATAGAGCAGATATTTTAGATAAAGCCTTAATGCGTGCTGGTCGTTTCGATAGACAAATTTATGTAGATTTACCTAACTTAACAGAAAGACGTGCTATTTTTGAAGTGCATTTAAGACCGCTTAAAAAAGTAGATGGTTTAGATGTAGACTTTTTAGCAAAACAAACACCAGGATTCTCTGGAGCAGATATAGCAAACTTATGTAATGAAGCGGCTTTAATTGCTGCAAGAACCAATAAAAAAGCTGTAGAAAAACAAGATTTCTTAGATGCTGTTGATAGAATTGTTGGCGGATTAGAAAAAAGAAGCAATTTATTTTCTGTAGAAGAAAAGAAAACTATAGCCTACCACGAAGCTGGGCATGCTACAGTAAGTTGGTTTTTAGAACATGCAGATCCTTTAGTAAAAGTTACCATTGTACCAAGAGGACGTTCTTTAGGAGCCGCATGGTATTTACCACAAGAAGCCTATATTACTAGAACCAATAAATTTCTAGACGAAATATGTGTTACAATGGGTGGTCGTGCAGCAGAAAGAATTATTTTCGATCAAATCTCAACTGGTGCTTTAAGTGACTTAGAAAGTGTGACTAGAAAAGCCAAAGCCATGGTGATGATTTATGGTTTAAATGAAAAGGTAGGAAACATTACTTATTATGATCCTGCGGGAGAAAATGGTTTTGTAAAGCCTTACAGTGAAAAAACAGCAGAATTAATTGATGGTGAAATTAAAAACATTGTAGAAACACAGTTTCAACGTGCTTTAGATTTATTAGAATCTAAACGTGATGTTTTAGATAAACTAGCTGAAAGACTTATAGAAAGAGAAGTTATTTTTAAGGATGATTTAGAAGAAATTCTTGGAAAACGTCCTTTTGATACAGAACCTACATTAGAAGCAAAAAACGAAGAGGAATAAACCTTCTATATCATAAATAAAACTAAAAATCTTAAATTAGCGCCTTAGTTAATTTAAGATTTTTTATATTTGAAATAATCCTAAGATATAGTTATAATAGCAAAATATTTGAATGAGCCTTTTCAGGAATCTTTTTCGCTCTAAATCTAATAAAGAGAAAGAGGAAATAAAATCTAATGACCGAGGTAAATACATGCCTCAAGTTAAATTACCAATAGATGAAAGTTTTACAATAAACTTTAAAGCTAATGGTGGTAAATTCTTGTATTGTGAAAACTTAGATGAAATCTTCGAAAATATTTCTCAAATTTTAATAGAGAACAATTGGCAGGAAAAAACTGCTTTTTTTTATGACAAAAAATTAAAAAAACGCTTTGCTCCTTGTAATCTTAAAACCGGAAAGTTAAGCGATGCAACTTACTTTATTACTACTTGCGAAAACCTTATAGCAGATGATGGGTCTCTTTTAATATCATCAAACCAAATAGCAGAAAAAAAATTACCAGAATTTCCAAATCATGTTATTGTTTTTGCAACTACAAGTCAAATAGTTACGAATATAGGAGAAGGTTTGCGAGAAATTAAATCTAAAAATTCACAAATCCCTACTAATATAACTACCATAAAGCATTTTAAACAAGCTGACGAAAAAGATTTTTTAAGTTATGGTAGTCCTTCAAAAAACTTATATTTGTTACTTTTAGAAGACTTATAACAACTAAATGAAAGAAACACTAACCAGAGGACTTTCAGGTTTACTTTATATTGTATTACTTATTGGATCATTATTCAATGAGCATGCTTTTTTAATACTTTTTTTTCTTTTTGGATTGGTTTGTTTAAACGAATTCATGAAACTTATTGAATTAAAAAGCCCTTTGCCTTATATTATTTTTGCTGTATTATATTTTGTTTTTGGATATTGGCAAACGTTCATGAATTCTACTGTTGGATTAGATGAGGCCACAAGAATATTACAAATTGTAACTATATTTGTTCAATTGTTTTTAATAAAAGATTTATTTTCTGAGAAAACAATTCCATTATTTCAATCCAAGCGTTTTATATTAACCACATTTTACCTTTCTAGTGCTTTTGTTTTTTTAATACTTATAGCAAACTATAAAAATGTATTTAATCCTAAAATACTACTAGGCGCTTTTATTTTGGTGTGGATTAATGATACTTTTGCATACTTAGTAGGGAAATCTATAGGGAAACAGAAATTATTTCCTAGAATTTCTCCAAAAAAAACTGTAGAAGGTTTTCTTGGCGGATTATTATTTGCCTGTATTTCAAGCTATTTCATTGCCAAATTTACAAACACACTAGACTTTAATAATTGGTTAATTTTAAGTGTTATTGTAAGCGTTATAGGTACCATTGGAGATTTAATAGAATCCAAATTTAAGCGTCAAGCTAAAGTAAAAGATAGCGGTTCTATTATGCCCGGGCATGGCGGTTTGCTAGACCGCTTTGATAGTATTATTTTTGCAGCACCGTTTATTTATTTATTCTTAAGAATTTTACAGTATGTTTCATAAAGAAGGTCATAAAATAATAACAATAACGTTTATAGTTATTATCGCTTTATTTTTAGTAGTCGACAAGTATGTAGGCATCGCATGGTTACAATATTTATTATTTACCACACTAGCTGTATTCTTATTTTTAATACTTCAATTCTTTAGAAATCCAAAACGCAATACAGTATTAAATGACGTCACTGTAGTTTCGCCTGTAGATGGTAAAGTTGTAGTTATAGAAGAAGTTTTCGAGCCAGAATTTTTTAAAGACAAACGTTTACAAGTTAGTGTTTTTATGTCTCCTATAAATGTGCACGTAACACGTTACCCTATTGGAGGAAAAGTGGCCTATAGCAAATACCATCCTGGTAAATATTTAGTAGCTTGGCACCCAAAAGCGAGTACAGAAAACGAACGCACTACTGTAGTTGTAGAAAATAATAATTACGGAAAAGTATTATTTAGGCAAATTGCTGGCGCACTTGCTAAGCGTATTGTAAACTATGCCAAAGTAGATCAAGATGTCGTGCAAGGTAGCGACCAAGGCTTTATTAAATTTGGGTCGAGAGTAGATTTATATTTACCTTTAGACACTAATATTAAAGTAAAACTTAACGATAAAGTACGTGGGGGTGAAAGTATTATCGCTCAAAATTAAAAATGAATTCAGAAGAAGAAGCATTAGAATTAGCATTTAATGACGCTGTACAGCGTATAAATGACCATACAGAGCCTTTTCCTGCCGATTTTTTACTTCGCCTTTATGCCTACTACAAAAAGGCCACTAATAATTACGAAAGACCTAGTAGTAGAACTCCTATTATTAATGCTTTTAAAACAAATGCATTATTCCAGATACAACACATTAACGAAGAGGAGGCTAAGCGTACTTATATAGACTTGGTAAACAACTATTTCCTATACCGTAAGTAAGTTAATAATTTTAATTATCCACTTATTATCATTTCTTTATTTTACTTTTATAGTAAATTAAAACCATTCGCCATGTTAAAAAACAGAATTGTAGTTCTCTTCTTTTATATTGCTTTTACTAGTATTTGCTACTCACAGTCTAAAACAAACTTAAAAGAAATTAACCAAGTTTGGTTTAAGTTTTAC
>NZ_JBSHNS010000345.1:0-4978 GCF_053601635.1 Pontimicrobium sp. MEBiC01747 | reverse complement strand
TTACAATATACAAGTTTTTATATGTGGTAATTAAGTTCTTGAGATCAAAATATGTATATTTATTCAGAACATAAATACTAAGTATGAATAAGCAGAATATAGATGTTAATACCGATTACGATTTAATCTGCATAGGCGCAGGCATTATGAGTGCAACCTTAGCACTATTAGTAAAATTGGTAAAACCAGAACTTAATGTATTAATACTAGAACGTTTAGAAGATGTGGCTTTAGAAAGTTCTGCTGCTTGGAATAACGCTGGAACAGGACATTCTGCTTTATGCGAATTAAATTACACACCAGAACAAGATAATGGAAGCATAGATTGTACAAAAGCCTATAAAATTTGTAAACAATTTGAAATCTCTAAACAATTTTGGTCATATTTAATTTCTGAAGGCTTAATAGATAATCCTAGAGATTTTATTAATACAGTGCCACACCATAGTTGGGTTACAGGAAAAAACAACGCTAATTATTTAAAGAAGCGTTTTGAAGCTTTAAAAGAGCATTTTATGTTTGATAGTATGGAGTTTACTACTGCAATAGATAAAATGAAACAATGGTTTCCTTTAATTATGGAAGGTAGAGGAGAAGGTGATATTATGGCAGCTACTAGAATAGAACGTGGTGCTGAGATGAATTTTGGAGCTTTAACTAAAAAGCTATTTCATGTTTTAGAAACAGAATATAATACACCCGTACACTGTAACGAAGCTGTTATAGATATAGATCCAGATAAAGAAGTCGAGTGGTCTGTAGAAGTGCAAAATACCAAAACAAAAGAAAAACAATATCTAGACGCTAGACATATATTTATAGGCGCAGGAGGTGGTAGCTTATTGTTATTACAAAAAGTAGAAATAGCAGAAAAAGAAGGCTATGGTGGTTTCCCTGTAAGTGGTGAATGGTTGGTGTGTAAAAACGAAGCTATTATAAACCAGCATTTTGCTAAAGTCTATAGTAAAGCAGGAGTTGGTGATCCGCCAATGTCCACCCCGCATTTAGATACCCGTTTTATAGATGGTAAGCGCGCCTTATTGTTTGGACCATTTGCAGGATTTAGTCCTAAGTTTTTAAAGGAGGGGTCTAATTTCGATTTGTTTAAATCGATTAAAGCAGATAATATAAAACCAATGCTAAATGCCTTTTGGGACAATTTACCTTTAACCCAATATTTGGTAAAACAGGTAACAGCATCTCATGAGGATAGAATGAACGATCTACGTAAGTTTATAAAAAATGCAAGAAGTGAAGATTGGGAAATTCTAGTTGCTGGACAACGTGTACAAATTATTAAAAAAGACCATTACGAAGGTGGTAAACTGCAATTTGGTACAGAAGTAGTACGTAGTAAAGATGGGAGTATAACTTGTCTATTAGGAGCTTCTCCGGGCGCTTCTACAGCTACACAGATTATGTTAGAGGTATTAGAGATTGCGTTTCCAGAAGTAGTACATTCCGAAAAAGGGAAAACGCTTTTAAATACTATTGTTCCGATGTGGAAACAGGATTTAGATGCAACCAGTTTTAAAGCTGCTGTTGCGGATTCTAAGCGGGTGTTGAAACTTTAATATTTAGTAGTGTTGGCAGTACGCCGTTTTCGGTATAGTGTAGAATATATTCTGTATGCTCGTTATGCGTTTTAATAAGATATTGTTACTTCTATTTATTTTAAATTATTTACTCCCGTCACGTCGAGTGGTTTTGTGAAGCCAGAGCGAAACAAAATTGTATTGAGACGCTTTGTTTCTGTATATGGTTCTCGATACGTTTTTCGTAGCTCAAAACACTCGAACTGACGATGCATGTGCTATTTCACTCGAACCAATGTGCTATTTAAAATAAAGCTCTACCGTCACGTCGAGTGGTTTTGTGGAGCTAAAGCGAAACAAAATTGTATCGAGATGCTTTGTTACTGTAAAAGGTTCTCGATACGTTTTTCGTAGCTCAAAACACTCGAACTGACGATGCGTGTGTTATTTCACTCAAACAGGCGTTTTCTATACTAATCATTAAAATAACGTACTTGTTTAATATATAAATCTCGTGTTGCTCCATCTATTTTAAATTCTACGTCCAAGCCATAATTTAAATACGTACTTTTAACTTTATACAAACGATTATAGAAATAGTGCTTCTTTATTTGTTCTAGTTGTTGTGTTAGTTTAACTGTTTCTTTTTCAGATAGAATAAGTTTATTATTATTTAAGCTAGAATGAGAAATAACTTCTACTATATTTCTATCGTAAAGACTGGTTTTGGTGCCCGAATAACAAATTAATTGATCGCAAGTTACAGCTTTGTCTGGGGCTACAACGGGTTCTTCTCCTAATTGTACATTTATTACGGTACCGTAATAATTTTTACGGTATAGGTTTTTAGTAATGGCAACACCGTTTGCTTTTTCGCTAGGGAAGGAGCGGTGTACTAAAATACCCATTGCAACACTGCTTTGATCTATATTATAATAATTACGCTCTAAGTACGCACGCTCTAACCACAAGCTGGCCCAAACCTTTTTTATGGCTTTTTCTATGGTCTTTACAGAGTCTCCAACAATTCCTGTTTTAGAGTCGTATAAACCTGCACCACTAAACCCTACAATATCTTCTGCATTGGTAGAGCTTCTAAAACGCATACGTTTATAATTGCCTAAGGCTTTAATTTTTTGTTCTACGGCTAAAATTAAAACAGGGTCTAGTTTGGTTCTTTTTATGCGCTTTCTAATTGTTTTAAGTTGTGTTTTTACTGTTTTTTTGGTATTATTAGCCGAGTTGTCTATTAGTTTTTGTAATAAGGTGTCTGCTCCAGAAGTTTTTAAGTGCATTTCGTAATAATAAAACGGAATGGCAAATGCTGCTTCTGGAACTTTGAAGTCATTTTTTTTAGAGAGTTTTTGTAATTCTCCAAAGTTTGCAGCTTTTCCTCCTACAAGGTTTACAGATTTTATAGTAACATCTTTCATGCTTATTAACGAGTCTGTAAATACATCTTTATAGAGGTAATTAAGTGATTGTTTCTTTTGTTTTGTTTTTTTATCGAAAACGGCTTTAGTTACAGGGGTTATATAAAAGGTGTCTAGTTTTACTTCAAAAGCAACATATTTATTTGCGTACTGTTTTAACCGCTTAGAGTGCATGGCTTTTGTATAAGCCGCCATAGGGACTTTTCTGTTTTTTCCTAATATGGAAATATGACTTAAAGGTGTTTGTAAATTTGTAGTAATTAAACCTGCTGTTAACGGTAGTTCTAAAATTGGTTTGTCTATTACAATAATATCGTTTTTGTTAATTTGTAGTTGTTTTATAGAATCGATATTTATAAAGCGCAATTTTCCATAACTTTTATTAGTGCTTATGGGTTGGTAGGTTTGGTTTTTATAAAGCGCATTAGCTTGTATTAAAGGAATAGAAAACTGCTGTTTTAATTCCTGTAACCGTGCTGTATGTATAAAGAATTTAAAGTCTTTAAAATAACTTTCTTGTTGTATGGTGCGGTATAAAAACTCGATATCTTGAACATGCATCTGGTCTACAGGCGATAGTTCTAAAGTATAAGAATCGTTATATTTATAATGATTAATATTGGCTAATAAATAGCGTTTGTATTTGTGTGTTGCCGAATAATTGTACGCGTTAAATTGATGTTGATTGTAGTTATGTCCTAAATAATCTAAGCAGAAATCGTAATGATACTTGTAACGTTTGCTATTAATGAAATATAATTGTTTAGCTTTTAAATCGTAAACCACCTTTAAGGCTTCTACGTTACCATATTTATTGGTTATGGGTTTTGCTTTCAGCGTGTTAAAATCTGAAATAGATGTTAACTCTTCCATGCAATTTATTTGAGCTGAAAGTGTTTGGTTTGCTAAAACGAAAACCACGACAACAATAGAAATTAACCTGAAAAATGTGTTTTTAAACAACTTCATTTATTGCATGTATTGTATATTAATTTCTGCTGTTTCTGAAGCAAAATCGATACTTCTTACTTCTAGCTTATAAATGGTAACCTGCAAACGCGATTCTATATCTGCTTTTAAAGCAGCTTTATCATTGAGCTTTAAAAGCTCTAAATTAGTATAGTTTATTTTAGTTGAAGTTATTTGCTTGTATTTAAAAACGGTTTCTAATAACCAGATGATGAATACAATAATCCCATTAGAAAGTATGAGTTCTAAATAATGCGAAGGTGTTGTTAATGCATTAATTACCGAAAGCCCTATTATAGAAAATAAATAGGTCATTTCTTTAATGTTAATAGAAGTGGTACGGTATCTAATAATTCCAAAAATGGCAAAAAGCCCTAAGGCGAAACCGAGTTGTAACTGAATGTTTTTTAATAGAAAACATAATAGGAATACAATAATACTAATAACGCTGTACGTGAAGAGATATTCACTCTTTTTCGTGGTTTTATAATAAATGAACCTAATAATTAGTGTTGAAACCACTAGGTTAATGCCTAGCTTAATTAATAGTTCTATAAGTGATTCTTGCATGGTTATGGTTTAGTCTATATTGTATTCGTTTTGTATGTGTTGAAAATTCGTTAATTCGAGTGTGTTTTACGATTGAAATGAGTAAAACTTGTATCGAGAATAAGAATTTATATTTCTAACATGTTCTCGATACGATTTTTCGTTTCTCAAAATCACTCGAACTGACTTACTAGTATTCTTTAATTCATAATAAACAACTCGTTATTTAAATATAACGTTATTTCAATATAAGTATTTTCTAATGTAATCAAATTTATATAAATGTCCTTTTAGGTATTGTTTTATGTAGGATGTTATATAAGAGTTTTATTGTATTGGGAACTGTTTATTTAATTAAAATGAGCTTCGCTATTTTTTGAAAAACCATCCGATTTTTTCATTCTGAAAAAACCACCTTCCTTTAAAAAAAAAGGAAGGTGCTGTGCTTTTAGACTTCTATTAGTTTCGATAAGCTAAGACTGACATTTGAGT
>NZ_JBSHNS010000344.1:0-21367 GCF_053601635.1 Pontimicrobium sp. MEBiC01747 | reverse complement strand
TGTTTAAAATTTATATTCGCTGTGTTTGCTCTTAATGTTGTCGATTTTAGATCTAAATTATTTTTAAGCGCAATGTTTATACACTCTGTTAAAGTGTATTCATTTTTAGGTTTAGTCTGTGCGAATCCTATGCCTTGCATAAGCAACACAGTAAATATTATTATTTTCTGTAACATGATTTTTATATTATTCTAAAACGATTTTACCATCTAAAAGATTAATAATTCGTGATCCGTAAGCTGCATTGCTTTCAGAGTGTGTTGCTTGTATAATAGTTACGCCTTCTTTATTTAACTCTGCAAAAAGTTCCATAATTTCTATACCTTGCTTAGAGTTTAAATTACCAGTTGGTTCATCTGCAAGAATTAACTTAGGCTTTGTTATTAATGCTCTTGCTATACCTACTAATTGCTGTTGTCCTCCACTTAGTTGAGAGGGAAATAAATCTTTTTTTCCTACAATATTAAAACGGTCTAAACTATCTGCTACTAATGCTTTTCGTTCTGAAGATTTTATATTTTTATACAATAGTGGTGTTTCTATATTTTCATAAACAGTTAACTCATCTATTAAATGGTAAGCTTGAAATACAAAACCTATATATTCTTTATATAATTTAGATTGTTGTTTTTCTTTCATTGTATGTACTGGTACATCTAAAAAAGTATAATGCCCATCTGTAAAACTATCTAGCATACCTATACCATTTAATAAAGTAGATTTACCAGAGCCTGAAGGCCCCATTAGAGAAATAAATTCTCCTTCTTCAACATTAAGATTTATAGCGTCTAATAAAGTTATTTTTTTACTGCCAGATTTTACTGTTTTTGAAACATTATTGAGTTCTAAAAGCATAGTGGTTTTATTTTATATAATAGTTTATGGTATACGTTAATCTGCTTGAGAGATTTGAACATCTCCAATTGCTATGCCTTTTTTTACAGAGGCTCCTCCTTTATATTCTAAAGAAGCGTCTCCATAGGCAGTTATTTTTATTTGATTGGAAGCATTTATTTTAAATTCTGCTTCTCCATAGGCTCTTAATTTTGTGTCTTTATTGTCAATGCCTAATAAATTAATAATGCCTTCTCCGTAGGCTGTAATTTTTTGATTTGTAGTTTTTCCTTTTCCTACCGTAAGTTCGCTTTCTCCATAGATAGTAGCATATAAGTTGTTTAATTCTATATTTTTTAAAGTTACTTGAGATTCTCCATATATTTTAAGATTAAACTCCTCTTGGTTTAATGTGCTTTCGCAAGTTATTAACTGCTCTCCCCTGGTAGATAACTCTTCTAATGTTTTGTATGTAACTAATATAGTTAACACCTTGCCTTTATAAATAGGTACTTTTCTCTTAGTGTCATTTACTACTATAGTTTTGCTCTTAGTAACTTCTTTTGCATCATCTAAATACACGCGTAACGTTTTTCCTTTTACTTCTATGTTTACAATATTATTAGATAATTTATTTTCTTTTATTGTAACCGTTTCTTCATCTCCTTCTACTAAAATGGCTTTAATATGCGGACTTATTACTACTTTATTAAATGGTTTTACCGTTTGTTTTATTTGTGCTATTCCTGTCGTTACTATACCCAGGCATAAGATTGCTATGTAGTGTTTTAACTTTCTCATTTTGTTCTATATTTTATATAAAGAGAATTAGTTAAACTAAGTCTCTATTGTTTTATATGTTTTTATTCTGTTTTTAAACTATTTACTGGATTAGTAATTGCTGCTTTAATGGCTTGAAAACTTACGGTTATTAATGCTATAATAATTGCTATTATTCCTGCTACAATAAATATCCACCAATTAATTTCTATGCGATAAGCATAATCTTCTAGCCAATTACTCATTAATAACCATGCTATAGGTGCTGCTATTATTATAGAAATAAGCACTAGTTTTATAAAATCCTTAGATAAAAGTTTTACTATAGTAGGAACACTAGCTCCTAATACTTTACGTACTCCTATTTCTTTTCTGCGTTGTTCTGCTGTATAAGCTGCTAAACCAAAGAGTCCCAAGCATGATATTAGAATAGCTAATACAGCAAATATTTGAGAAAGCTTACCTACCAATTGTTCGCTTTTAAATTTATTATTAAAAGCCTCATCTACAAAAGTATACTCAAAAGGAAAAGCTGGATTATTTTTTTTCATTATAGCTTCAATTTTAGATAGCATTGTACTTGTCTCAATTCCCGCAATAGTTTTTATGTATAAATAGCGTGCATTTTCTGGTGCATTAAAAAACATAACAGGATCACTTTTAGTATACATATTACCGTATAAAAAATCTTTTACAACTCCTGTTACTTGATATGTATCATCACCCCTTCTAATGGTTTTACCAATAGCACTACCTTCTCCCATTAATTTTGCTAAAGATTCTGTAATAATAGTACGCGTACTATCTGCTGCCGTATTAGCACTAAAGTCTCGTCCCTCTATAAGTTTTATATTGGTTGTTTTTAAAAACTTTGGGCTTACATATCTAAACGATATTAATATATCTTCTGTATTGGTCCCGCCTTGCCACTTTAATCCAGAGCCATTATTTCCTCCAGATAGTAATTTAGAATTGTTAAATGCTGCGCTTTCGGCTACACCTGAGTTTATTAAATCTTGCTCTATTACTGCAAAATTTTCTATCATATCACCATTAACATCTAGTCTTATTAATTGTTCTTTATTGTAGCCTAAATCTCTATTTTTTACATGTTGAATTTGCTGGTAGACTAATATAGTACTTATAATAAATACTATAGAAATAGTAAATTGCCCTACAACTAAACCTTTACGTATAAATATGGCGCTACCTGCTGTTGCTTTTATTCCTTTTAAAACCTCAACTGGTTTAAATGAAGACAAATAAAATGCGGGATATAATCCTGCAAATAAACCACAGACTAGTGTAATTATTAATAATACTGAAACATGTAATGGGTTTGATAGGCCTAACACAAGGTTTTTATCTATTAATAAGTTAAACTGTGGTAATAAAATAAATAATAAGAGTACACTAACTACAGTAGCTATACTAGACATTAAAAGTGCTTCTGCTATAAACTGAAACATTAAACGGGAACGCCCAGATCCCATAGCTTTACGCACGCCAACTTCGTTAGCCCGTTTTTCACTTCTTGCGGTTGCTAAATTCATAAAGTTAATACAGGCTATTAATAGTATAATTAGCGCAATTACAATAAATAAACGTACATAGGTAATACGTCCACCAATAACTTTACCATCTTCAAATTTAGATTTTAGATGCCAGTTTTTTATAGTGTGTAACCATGCATAGGTTTCATTATCTCCTGTTTTAGCTTGGTATATTTTACGCACTTGTGCATCTACAGTTTCAAAATTAGCTTCTGGAGATAATTCAACAAAAGTATCTGCAAAATTACTACCGTATTCCTGTGTCCATTCTCTATTGGCGCCAAAACGATTAAAAGGGGCAATCCATTTAAAAGGAAAACTTACATTATCTGGGATGTTTTCAATAACTCCTGTTATTACATAATTATCTGTATTGTTTATTTTTAATGTTTTTCCTAAAACTGTTTTGTCTTTTCCATAGAGTTGCTCGGCTATTTCTTTTGTAATTATAATAGCTTCAGGTTTTTTTAATGCTTCTTTTGCATTACCTTCAATAAATTTAAGACCAAATATTTCTATAATATCTGTATCTGCATACAGCCCTCTTCTGCTAATAGTATTATCACCTACTGCAAACGTAAAACTTTCATTAAATGTTTTAGCTGCTCTTACTACTCCTGGTATTTCATCTTTTAACACTTTTGCTAGTGGGCCTGGAGTAGAATAAAAGGTTCTCCACTCCCCTTCGTATTGTTGGTTTGTTGGCACATAATAAACTTCATCTTGTTTTTCAAAAACAGTATTAAAACTCATTTCATCTTCTACCCAAAGAAATATTAAGCTAGCACAAGTAATCCCTATAGCCAGCCCAAAAATATTTAGAAAGCTATAGCCTTTGTTTTTAAGTAAGCTACGGAATGCAATTTTTATATAATTCTTAATCATAATTGTTTCGTTTTATCGGGAAATAACTTATTCAAAATTCTATGAGATAAAAGCTATTCTAGTTCTGTCTATGTTTATACTGTTTATATAGTTAAGATGATGCCAAACACATAAAACACTCACTAACAATGTGTTATATTTTTAATAAAATTTAAACGTGTTCGATTTTAGTACACTTTTTGTCCACAAACGAACACTTCAAATATTTTAACTAATTATTCTATTCTGTTTTTAATGATTCTACAGGGTTAGCTATTGCTGCTTTTAACGCTTGAGAGCTTACAGCAATAATCGCAATAATTAATGCTGCTGCTGCTGTTAAAGCAAATACAGTCCAGTTTATAGATATTCTATAGGCAAAGTCCTGCAACCAATTATCCATAAGCCAATATGCTAAAGGAAACCCTATAAGTAATGCTAAAACGACTAAGGTTATAAATTGCTTAGATAGTAATTTAGTAATGCCTATTAAACTTGCTCCCAATACTTTTCTTATTCCTATTTCTTTTTTACGCTGTTCTGCTGTAAAAGCTGCTAAGGCAAACAAACCTAAACAGGCTACAAATATGGCTAGTATAGAAAATACTAAGCCTACTCTTACTATTTTTTGCTCTTGTGCATACATACGTTCTAAGTTTTTATCTAAAAAAGTATATCCAAAGGCTGTATTGGGTGCAGCATTTTTAAAAGTGTTTTCAAAAGTTGTTATTGCTTCTGAAATTGCTTCTGCTTTAAAACGAACAAGCAGATACGATTTATACTCTGTTGCCATGTTATGAAAGGCATAACCTCCTATTGGTGTATGTAATGATGAAAAATTAAAATCATCAACTACTCCGCGAACATAAGAGTTATCACCTAATTGAATGCTTATTTTTTTACCTATAGCTTCTTCTGGCGTATAGCCTAAATATTCTACTGCCGATTTATTAAGTATAACATCTACCAGAGTGTCTCCTTTTTGTTTTATTTTGGGTAGTAAATTTCCAGACAATAATTTTAATTCTAACACATTTACAATATCTGAATCGGCTAAATTGGTTTGAATATTCATCCCTTTTTCATCTGTGTCATTTTTATACAGTCCTCTTCCACTTACTCCCATTCCAGGATAACCTTGAGCAAAAGCAGCAGATGATACATTAGGTAATGCTTTAAAAGCATTTATTAAATGTGTATCGTTTGTATTTTTACTAAGTGCTGCTGTAGAAATTGCAATAACATTCTCTGGGTTATAGCCTAAGTTTTTATTTTGCATGTATTTTAATTGCTGATGAATAACAACAACACCAATTATTAAAATTACAGATGTTGTAAATTGTGTTACTACCAATCCTTTTCTAATAAATACGGATGCTCCGCCTTTATTTCTAGAAGATTTAACAGCTTCTTTTGGGGAAAATCGTGATAAATAAAACGCAGGATACGACCCCGATATTAATGTTGTTACACCCCATATTATAACAAGTGCTATTAGTATGTGCGGAGAAAAAATATCTTTTATAGTTAATACATTTCCCATAAAATTATTGGATATAGGAATTAAAATAATTGCAATAATTAATCCTATGATTATTGCAACTAAAGTTATTAAGCCCGTTTCTATATAAAACCGTAGTATTAAATTTTTTACTGTTGCTCCCATTGTTTTATTTATCCCTACATCTTTACTTCTTTTTTCTGAACGGGCAGTAATTAAGTTCATATAATTAATACAGGCTATTATTAAAATTAAAAAAGCCAATGTACCTAGATTCCTTACTTCATTAATGCTTCCGTTTCTACTTGTGTACGAATCCTTATACTGTGAAGAATATAAATGAATACGCTCTAAGGGTTGTAGTGAAAATGAGTACCACTGATCTTTTTCAGCTACATGTTTATTTAGTAACTGTTTTACTTTGTTTGATACTAATTTAGAAGGGGTGTTTTTATTTAATAACACAAAAGTTTCAAAACTAGCATTGCTCCATGTAGGGTTTTTAAAAAAATTAAGTGTGTTAAACGCTCCTATAATATTACATGATATAGAACTATTCTTAGGGAAATCCTTATATACTCCAGTTACAGTTAATGACGTTCTATTGTCTACTATAATTTGTTTGCCTATGGGGTTTTCTTCTCCAAAATATTTTTTTGATATACTTTGAGATAATATTACTGTTTTAGGGTCTTTTAATGCTTCTTTTGGATTTCCTTTTAAAAACTCCATATCAAAAATTGTTGTAATCTCAGGATCTGTCCAATACAACTCTTTCTCCTCATAATCATTATTAGCCGCCTTAATATATGCTGTGCTTCCAAAATCGTGCTTTAACATACGTACAGCTGCTTCTACCTCTGGAATATCTTTTGTCATCGCTGGAGCCAGTGCAGATGGTACATTAGCCCAAATCTCCTTTCCTCCTTCGTCTTCTGTATGCAACAATACTCTATGTATTTGCTCCTTCTTTGAATACATATTATCATAACTTTTTTCATAACTAATAAAAAGAAATAATAGTATTGTTATTGCTAAGCCTACAGATAATCCCAAAATATTAACAACGGAAAAGAGACGATCTTTTTTTATATTTCTCCAAGCAATTTTTATATAATTCTTAATCATAATTGTTTGTTTTTGATAATGTTTTTTATTCTGTTCTTAAAGAATTTACAGGGTTTGCTGTGGCTGCTTTAATAGCCTGAACACTAACTGTTAGTAGTGTTATTAGTAAAGTAACTGCTCCTGCAACCACAAATATCCACCAACTAATTGAAATTCTATAGGTAAAGTCTTGTAACCAGTTTTCCATTAAAAAATAAGCCATTGGAGTTGCTATAACTAATGCTATAACTATTAGTAAAAAGAAATCTTTAGTAAGCATTTTCATAACTGTACTTATACTAGCACCTAGCACTTTACGAATACCTATTTCTTTCTTTTTTTGCTCTGCCATAAAAGATATTAACCCAAACAATCCTAGGCAGCTTATTATAATTGCTAATGTTGTAAAAACAGCAGAAATATTAGCTAAGCGTTTTTCTTCAGCAATTAATTTTTCTGTTTCTTTATCTACAAAACTGTATACAAATGGTGTTGTTTTATTAACGTCTTTCCAAGTTATTTCCATTTGATTAAGTATGCTTTCAAAATCGGTTGTTTCTGTTTTTACTAAAAGCCATTCTAAGCTATTATCTAAATACATCATTAGGGGCTCTACTTCTTCTTTTAATGATGCAAAATGAAAGTTTTCTGTAACTCCAACTATTTCATAAGTATCTATATTATCTTCATATGCAGATAATACTCTAGAGCCTATGGCTTCATCTAATTTTATTCCTAAATCATCTATTGTAGCTTTATTTACAACGATCTGGTTTTCATCTGTATTTCGTAATTCTCTACCTGCTAAAAGTTTAGTTCCTACTGTTTTTAAATAATTAGCGTGTATACCATTATGTTTTACTAAAATTTGATTTTTAGAATCTCCACCAGGCAAATGCACTCCTAAATCGCCTCTAACAAATTGTGACGGATATAAGTTACAGCCAGATACTGATACAACTCCAGAAATTTGGCTCATGTTAGTTTTTAAATTTTGATATTGACTATAGGCTTCTTCTGTACCTAAACGTACTGCTATTAAATTATCTTTATTATACCCCATATCTTTATTTTGCGCATATCTTACTTGCTGTGTAATAATAGATACTATGGCTATTAAACCTATGGAAATTACAAATTGAAAAACAACTAATCCTTTCCGTAATAAGGTACCAGAAACATTAGAAGACATTGTGCCTTTTAATACTCGCACTGGTTTTATTGAAGATAATATTAGTGCAGGGTAAATACCAGCAATTAAACCTGTAAGTACACCTATTACTAATAAAATAATGAATACTTGCCAATGAAAAATAGCCTCATAACCAATATCTCCCTGCGTTAACTTATTTACTAATGGCAATAATAATGCTGTTATAGGAATACTAATTAAGGTTGCTAATAAGGAAAGTAAAACTGACTCTCCTAAAAACTGTCCAATTAACGATTTTTTATCGGCTCCTATCGTTTTTCTAACGCCTATCTCTTTAGCTCTTTTATTGGCTCTTGCCGTACTTAAGTTAATAAAGTTAACACAGGCAACTAATTGTATAAATAAAGCTAATGTGATTAATAAATATAAATACCCTATATCTGATACAGCTCCTATTTGTCTAGAAATTCCTTTAGAGTGTAAATGAATATCACTTACTTTTTGAAGCTCTAATCGTTTCTTAAATGATACTTGTGCAAAATCTTTAGCTCCACGAGCATTCAAAAATTCGGGTAGTTTACCTTGTACCTTGGCTGCGCTTTCTACAGCATTAAGCTTCACGTAGCTGTAAATAAAGTTTTGGGTTGCGAAGTTTTGATTTGTTCTAACAAACTCACCTAAACCTGGCGTATTCATCGTTACAAAATAGTTAGGGTTTAGATGTGATTTTTCTTTGTTATTATCATTAAATACACCAGTAACAGTTAATAATAATTGTTGTTCTCCACTACCTGAAATTATTGTTTTATTAAGTGCTGGTACACTTCCAAAAAGTTTATGGGCTAGTGTTGAAGATAATACAACAGTGTTAGGGTTTACTAAAGCTGTTTTTGGATTGCCTTCTGTAAAATTAAACTTAAAAATATTAAATATAGTCGCATCTGCTAGATAACCGCGTGGTTCATAAAAACCTGTGGTACTATTGTTAACCCGTATTAAATCTTCTGTACCTTCTCCCATATATACTAATCGTCCTGCTTCTATTACTTCAGGAAAATCTTCTTTCATAGCCATAGCTATTGGTGGTCCAGATGATGCCGCATTAAATTGTGGCGTACTTGGGTCATCTATTATGGTTCTAACTCTATAAATAGCTTCGCTATTTTCATGATGCGTATCGAAACCTAATTGAGCAAATACATATACTAGAATACTTAAACAACATACAGTACCAATTGTAAGGCCTAATAAGTTAATTCCTGTTTGTAATTTATTCTTTTGAAGGCTTCTCCATGCTATTTTAAAATAATTTCTAATCATAATTGCTCGTTTTTTGATTGATAGATTGATGATATTATTCTGCTTTTAAGCTTTTAGTAGGGTTTGCATTTGCTGCTTGCAGTGTTTTTATACTCATAACTAATAATGCGAAGCAAATCATGGCAATACCACTTAATAAAAAGACCCAGATGCTAATATTTGTTTTATAAGCAAAATCTTGTAACCAATTATTTATACCATACCAAGCTATTGGAGCTGCAATAACAAAGGCTATTGCCACTAATACTATAAATTCTTTACATAATAATGTGTTTATTTGTAGTAAGGTTGCTCCTAATACTTTTCGTACTCCTATTTCTTTTACTCTACGTTCTGTAGTATAAATTACCAAGCCTAATAACCCCAAACAACTAATTAAAATAGATAAGCCTGTAGCCCAATTTAATAGTTTAGATATTTTAAGTTCTCTTGTATAAAACCGTTGTATAGATTCATCGAAAAAATTTACTCTAAATGCCTCTCCAGGATATACGGTTTTAAAGGCTTCCTCTATTTTAGCCATAGTTTCTTTTAAACTATTGGTTGTTTTATTATGTAAAGCAATATGTATATTGTTAAACGATGTGTATCTCGATCTATTCCAATCGCCGCGTAGTGCCATTGGTTTAATATTGGATTTTAATGATCGTTGGTTAAAATCTGACATTACTCCAACAATTTCAACAGTCTCATCTCCATATAAAATGGTTTCTCCTATAGCGTCTTGAGGGCTTTTTAAGCCTAAAACCTTTCTATAGGTTTCATTAATAACCAATTCTTTAATTGTATCACTTCTTTGTACACGACCAGCTAATAGATTCAACCCAAAGACCTCTACATAGTTTGTATCGCCATATATAAATTGCAATTCTGTATTAATTTCTTTTCCATTATTTATATAAGTAACATTAGAAGAGCTTGTAGACATAGATGCTGGTGGCGCTGCACCTAAACTTATTTTTTTAATTTCTGGTATAGTTTTTAACAGCTCGGCATACACCTTCTTTTTAGAGACACCTCTATCATTTACAGGGCTTCTAGTAGAGACTATAGCTTCGGTTTTAAACCCCATATCCTTGTTTAATAAAAAGTTAATTTGTTTGCCAACTAACAGTGTGCCTATTATGAATACTTGAGCTATAGAAAATTGAAATACTGTAAGGAATTTACGCAACTTAACTTTACCTTCTCCCATTACTAAGTTATTCTTTAGTACAGATACTGTTTTAAGACGCGATAAAATAAATGCAGGATATAATCCAGACATAAAAGTAACTAGTAACAAAAGAAGTAGTATACTTATAATAATTATTGGAGATTTAAATAGTTCGAAACTTAAATCTTCTGGCACAAAATCTGAAAACACAGAAATTAACCATTTTGATAACACTAGAGATATTAATGCAGAGAAAAGCACCAAAAGAAATGTTTCTCCTATAAATTGCCCTATAAGTTG
This sequence comes from Pontimicrobium sp. MEBiC01747, assembly GCF_053601635.1. Classification (NCBI taxonomy): domain Bacteria; kingdom Pseudomonadati; phylum Bacteroidota; class Flavobacteriia; order Flavobacteriales; family Flavobacteriaceae; genus Pontimicrobium; species Pontimicrobium sp. MEBiC01747. The sequence continues at coordinate 10,799 of NZ_JBSHNS010000344.1, read as the reverse complement.
TTTTCTAGAGCTTCCTAATGTTTTACGTATTCCTATTTCTTTTGCGCGTTGGGTAGCTTGCGCTGTGTTTAAATTTATAAAATTAATACAACCTAGTAATAATAAAAATAAGGCTACTAATGCTAAATTAGTTAAAAGTGCTTTACTAGATTGCCCTTTATTCCAATCGTAAATACCGTAATTTTCATTAAAATGAATATCGTTAAGAGGTTGTAAATTAAAAATCCTTTCGTCTCCAAACTTTTTTGAATCTTCATCTCTATGCTCTTCTGCTAAATCATTAAATTTATTTAATACTGTTGCCTTATTTCCGCCTTGACTTAACTTTACAAATAATTGAGAGTTAGAATTGGTATTATTCCAGTTTTTATCTATAAAATCATCCTTAAGTCTCGTTTGTAAAATAGTGGGTGATGAAATAAACTCTTGAAAAACAAAGTCGGTTCTTTCTTTAAAATTTTCAACAATTCCTGTTACGGTTACAGTAATAGAGTCGTTGTATACTAGTGTTTTCCCTATAATTTCCGAGGGCTGCATTTTAGGAAAATAACGAGCTGCCCGCTCTTGTGTCAAGACTACATTATTAGGATTAGATAATATCTTCTGTTTGTTACCAGCTAGAAAATTATAATCAAATAATTTAAAATAATTACCATCTGTGTAGATTACAAAGTTTGGTAATTTAAATGTTAAGTTTAAATCCTTATTTTCAACTTTCATAGGTCTTTCTATATAAAAGTCGCTAACTATGTCGAAATTTGAATTGTCCTTTATTGCATCTTTTAGAGCAAGAGATACTCCCGAATTATAAAAGCCTCCTTCATTAGTTTTAAAATCTGTTACTACTCTATAAATACGGTCACTGTCTTTATGAAACGTATCGAATGTGGAATCGTAATAAATGATTAATCCTATTACAAATGATGCACTAAGCCCAATAGTAAGTCCAATAATATTTATTATTGAAAACACTTTATGCTTTGCTAAATTCCTCCAAGCGATTTTAAAATAGTTTCGTAACATTATTGTTCGTTTTTTGATTGATTTTTACTCTGTTCGTAATGAATTTACAGGGTTGGCTCTCAATGTGCGTATTGCTTGTAAACTAATGGTGATTATTGTAATGGCAAGCGCTCCAGAACCAGCAATTAAAAACACATTCCACGATATGTTTATTCTATATATAAATTTTTGAAGCCATTGATACATTATATAATATGCAATTGGAGAGGCTACCATAAGAGATATAATAACCAATACAATAAAATCTTTAGACAGCAAGGTCCATAAATGAGATACAGATGCGCCTAAAATTTTTCGTATTCCTATTTCTTTAGTACGCTGTTCTGCTACAAAAGAGGCTAAGCCAAACAGCCCTAAACAACTAATAAATATGGCAAGAATAGTAAATATCTTAGCTAAATTTGCAATGCGTTCTTCAGACATGAATTTATCGGCATATTCTTGATCTATAAATTGGTATTCAAAAGGTAAATTAGGAAAGTTTGCTTTAAATATTTTCTCTATTGATGCTAGACTACTGCTAACACTTTGTTTAGGGTTTAAACGCAGGTTGTAGTAACTGGTCTTTCCATACTTATCGAAAACATACATTGCTTGTTTTACATCGTCATAAGGCGATTGCACTATAATATCTTTAATTACGCCTATAATTTTAAGTGGTGCTTCTGGATTTTCAGGAGAATCATCTCTTAAATACATTCCTATTGGATTTTTTAACCCCATATACTTTACGGCTGTTTCGTTAAGTATTACTGCATTAGAATCTGTTGCAAATTCTCGGGAAAAACCACGTCCTGCTACTAACTCTGCATTTAGTGTATTTATAAATTCGTAAGAGACTGTAGTATAAGCTAAATCTTCTTGAAAACCTTCTGGTTTACCGTCCCACATATAACCACTTCTATTAGACCAAACTGCTGTAGCTGGACTACTTGATGTAGCCATTTCTATTACTGCTCCAGAAGCTATAAACTGATGTCTCATTACATCTGCTTTACCTATAAAATCGGAGCTCATTGTTGGTAATTGTATTAAGCCTTCTTTATCGTATCCTATAGGACGATTTTTACTATACTCTATTTGGCTCATTACTATTAAAGTGCCAATAATTAAGGTTATAGATACTGTAAATTGAGTAACGACTAATATTTTTCTAGGTAATGCTGCAAAACGCCCTGCTTTAAATGTCCCTTTTAATACAGACACTGGTTTAAACGATGATAAGTATAATGCGGGGTAGCTTCCGGATAAAACGGTTGTAAAGAGAATAAATAATATAGATATAATCCAGAATTGTATATTTAACCATGGAAAAACTATAGCTTTATGGGCTAACGTATTAAATCCATTTAAAAATATAAGCACTATAGAGATTGCCACAATAAAAGCAAAAACGATAACCAAAAAAGATTCGCTTAAAAATTGAAAAATTAACTGCCCTCTTTTAGAGCCTATAGACTTCCTTATTCCTACTTCTGTTGCTCTTTTTTCTGAACGGGCTGTAGTTAAATTTACAAAATTGATACATGCAAGTAATAATACGAATACACCTATTATACCAAATAACCATACATTTTCTATTCGCCCGCCTGTTTGAATACTACCTTCAAACTTAGAACGCAAATACCAATCTTCCATTGGTAATAAAAACAATTGAGGGTTATACAATTTAATATCCTCTGAAGCATTATCTTTCTTAACATTCTTAATTTTTGAAGAAACTGCATCCATTGTTGTGTTATCATTAATTTTAACAAACATCTGGAACGAATTATTGCCCCAATCATCTTTCGAATTTTGTGCCCACTCTCTACTTGTTACATAGTGTTCCCATGGCATGATACAATCTAAATTATGAAAGGTGTTATTTACAGGTATATCTTTATATATAGCAGTTACAACCATATTGTAACTGCTGTTTAATTTAATTGTTTTTCCTAGGGGTTTTTCTCCGCCAAATAAAGCCTTAGCTGTAGATTGAGAAAGCATTATGCCATGTTTTTCTTTTATGCCATTTTTGTCTCCTTCAATAATTTCTAAATCTAATAAATCTGAAATTCCCGCTTGCATATAGCTACCATCTCTGGTTATTGTTTTATCTCCATACTGTAGGTATCTGGAGTTTGTCCAGGATGCCATAACTATATTTGTAAAATTATCTTTATAGTTCTCTCTAATTTTAAACTCTAAAGGTCTTGGCACTGCGGGGTCTGTATTTACTTTACCATTAAAGCCTTGGCTTTGGTATACTTGAGCTATTTTAGATTTATTCTTATAATAATTATTATAATTTAGCTCATCGCTTACCCATAACCCTATCATTATAGTTACCGCCATACCTATAGCTAAACCAAAAATGTTTATAAAAGAATACACCTTGTTTTTAAGAAGGTTTCTAAAGGCAATTTTTATATAGTTTTTAAGCATGATTTAAGCTTTTACTGTTCGTTTTAGATTGATTGATTGATTGATTGATTGATTGATTGATTGATTGATGATGATTACATTAAGATATTTTCAGTAACTTTTTGTCCATCTAGCATGCGTATAATACGATGACTATATTTTGCATCATGCTCACTGTGTGTTACCATAATAATAGTAGTTCCTGCTTCATTTAGCTCTATTAGTAAATCCATTACTTCGTTACCGTTAGTACTGTCTAGGTTTCCTGTTGGTTCATCTGCTAGTATTAGTTTTGGATTGTTTACTACAGCCCTAGCTACAGCTACACGCTGTTGTTGTCCTCCAGATAGTTGTTGTGGGAAATGATTACGTCTATGCATAATTTGCATTTTCTCTAAAACGGCTTCTACTCTTTGTTTTCGTTCTGCTGGTTTTACTCCTGTGTATATTAATGGTAGTTCTACATTTTCAAAAACTGTTAATTCATCAATTAAGTTAAAACTCTGAAATACAAAACCTACATTATGTTTACGTAACTCTGAACGTTGACGTTCATTATACCCAGCGACTTCTTCTCCATTAAACTTAAAACTCCCTCCATCTGGATCATCTAATAAACCTAAAATGTTTAGTAATGTAGATTTACCGCATCCCGAAGGCCCCATTATTGCTACAAACTCTCCTTCTTTTACATTAAAAGATAGTTTATTTAAAGCTATGGTTTGTACTTCTTCAGTTTTATAAAATTTTTCTAAATCAGTTATCTGTATCATCGGATTATATTTTTTTAATTGATTGTTCTATTTTAAAATTAATTCTTGAGTATCCCCGTAGCTATCATAACTAGAAGTTATTACTTTATCTCCTATATTTAATCCTTCTACAACTTCATAATATTCTGTATTCTGGCTTCCTAATCGTATGTTTACTTTATAAGCTGTATTACCATCTTCGCTTACTTTAAAAATCCAGTTTCCGCCAGTTTTTTGAAAAAACCCACCTTTTTTTATTAAAAAAGCTTCTTTTTCGGCGCTTAATGCCACTTTTATTTGTAAGTTTTGTCCTCTACGTATGCCTTCTGGTACATTATTTTCGAACTGCATATCTACTTGAAAACGTCCATTATTAACTTGTGTAAATACTTTTTTAATTATTAACGTATAGGTTTTATTATTAATCGTTGCAACCCCTTTTTGCCCGTTATATATTCTAGAAATATAATGTTCGTCTATATCTACTCTTACTTTATAACCACTTAATACATCTATTTGTCCTAAGCGTTCTCCTTTATTTTTAGATTGCCCAATTTCTGCATCTAAAGCTGTTAGCTGTCCATCTATTGGAGCGCGAACCACTAAGTCTCCAACTTTTCTGCGCATTAACTCTAATGCACTTTGTGTTCTAGCATAAGAGCTTTTGGCTTGGCTTACTTCTTGCTTTGTAGATGTAGAATCTTGTCTTAAAACTTCTTTAGCTAGCTGCATGCGTTGTTTTTGATAGTTATAACTATTTTTTGAAGACTCATAGTCTTGGCGACCTATAGCGTCTTTTTCGTATAATATTTTATTCATATCGTAGACACGCTTAGCTTCTATAAGGCTATTCTCTACATCTGTAAATTGATTCAGCTTATTTATAGTGTTTTGTCTTGCTGCATTTTGAGAAATTTGCATTTGCGTTAATAGGTTATATACAGAGGTTTCTTGATTAACAAGACTTAACTCTAAATCTGTATTAGACAACCTTAAAATTGGCTCTCCTTTTTTCATCATTGCTCCGTCTTCAACAAATTTCTCCTCTACTCTTCCGCCTTCAAGTGCATCTAAGTATATAGTAGTTATTGGTAATACAATACCGTTTACTGGAATATTTTCCTGAAAAACGTCTTTAGTTACTGTGTTTATAGCTATACGTTCTTTGTCTACATTTAATTTAGAGCCTCCAGAGGTCTTAGAGATTACAAAAGCTATGAGAGCCACTATTACTAGTCCTCCTACAAACATTGCTATTTTTGATTTTGAAAACTTCTTCTTTTCAATTGGAACATCCATATATATCTTCTTTAAGGTCGGTTTATTTTTTATATATAATATATAGTTAATATAATGCCAAAAACATATTTACCTAACTATCAATTGCTTATGATTTTGTTTAAAAATAAAAGTGTTCGGTTTTGATACACTTTCTGTACGGAAACGATCACTTTTTTTATTTAACTTAAATAGTTTCTTTTAATCATTTAAATCAATGTGCGTTTTATAGGCAATCTGTAGGTTTATTTTTTCAATGAAACAAATGCTATAATCTACCGATTTAAAATAGTTTAATGATTTTTTAATCTATACTTTTAATGAATTGACTACAAATGCTAACCATTTATATTTTGGTATCGTTTTATCTATGAAAAAATCAGGTTGAATTCCTTTTTCATCTATTGCCATATCAGGAATTCTAAAACTTCTAGACATGCAATATTCCAACTCAAAATCACCACAAGGCGATTTTGTTGCTATTATATTAGAGATATCTAAAGCTCCTTTTGTTGTTGTGCCGTATAACTTTACTTTTTTGCTTTGCTTTGCCGCCAATAAAAACTGCTCTGCTGTACTAACATTATTATCATTTATAATAATTCCAATATTCTTTGGGTATTCGTAAATTGTATCGTATTCGGTTGTTATAATTTCTTTTTCATGAAGGTTTACGTATGTTCCTAATTGGTTAGAGAGCTTATCATAAGCTTCTTTAGCCCATTGTTTTGAAGCTTCTGTAGGGTTAGCTTCTGGACTTATTAAAAAATCGTATAGTATTTGATTATTCAATTTTGTTGAGTAAAAGCCTACACCTACTTCTCTTATAGTATTAGTGTATAAAATGGGTAATAAAGCACTATAACTAGAATCGTTTCCTCCTCCATTGTTTCTAATATCTATAACTAGGTTTGGCGTATTTATAATAATATCTTTATTTACAGCTATAACGCTATCTATAACTTGTTTATGAGAACGTTGAAATGATGGAATTCTTAAATAAGTGGTATTAGCATCTATCTTTTTAAAATACGGCTGTTTTGCATCAAGTATTTTAAAATACCTGTCTATATTATTATCCTCATTTGCTATAGGTGTTACTCTTTTAAACCTAGCAAAGTCATTACCTATTATTAAGTAGTTATTTCCAATTAATTCTGTATTATAAAACTCATTTTTAGAATGATTCTTCATGTAATAATCTGTAACGTTATCTTTATTAATTTTTAATTTAATCTGCCCTTTAGTCCAATAAACACCATCGGCTTCTATAATAAACCCTACATAATTATTTTTTATTTTTTTTATACCAATAGTGTAACTCCCGTATCTCCATATACCTTCATAGTCTACTTTGGTTTTTGTTTTTAAGTACTTCTTAAATGTATTTATATTTATATCTAGTTTTTCTGTCTCTTTATAGTTCTCTATAATTTCTTTCTCTGTTAATTGTATAGCTACATTATTGTTATTATTACCGCTTATTCTGTTTAAGCCAAGGTGTCCAGAACGAAAAAATGTTAACCAGTTATACATTGTTTTTAAGCATTCATCTGGAGAGGAAATCCTTTTTACTTTTTCTATATATTTATCATTGTGTATTGCATAAGCTATTTCCCCTTTAGTTTCAAGTGCATAGGAAAAGCCCGCGTCATTTTTTTCAAAAGTTTGTTTTAGCCAATTAAAATTTTCTTCGCATGAACAATCTTGAGAAAAAACAGAAATTGTCATTAAAAGCATAGTAATAGTAAATAGTTTCATGATATGTATTTTTATTATATCAAAATTATAGTTAACATAATGCCAAAAACATAAGCTACTAATATTAAACATATTATCGATTTTATTAATTAAAAAAGTGTTCGATTTTAATACACTTTATGTTCAATAATGAACACTTATTTATACTCAAAAACTTTCTTTTTTTTATCCTTTATAAGCTCAGTATAATATTGTAATATTGTAGTATTATGGTATTAAAAGAAGCTTCAATATTAGTTATAGATGATGATCTAGATGTCTTAACCGCCTTGCGTTTATTACTTAAACCATTGGTTAAAGAAGTTGTTATAGAAAAGAACCCTAGTAACATTGGATCGCAAATTGAAAAAAAGGCCTTCGATATTATTATTCTAGATATGAATTTTAATGGCCTAGTAAATACAGGAAATGAAGGGATTTTTTGGCTTAATAAAATAAAACAACAAAAACCAGAGACCTTTGTTATATTAATTACCGCTTATGCAGATATAGATTTGGCTATTCGTGCTTTAAAAGAAGGGGCTTCAGATTTTTTAGTTAAGCCATGGAAAAATGAAAAGATTATTACAACCATAAAGGCTTTACTAAAGGATAAAACATCTAAAACTAAAAGTACATTTTTAAGCCCAAATAGTAGCCCTATTCTAGGCGAAAGCGATGCTATTAAGGATGTATTTATTAAAATAAAAAAAGTTGCCCCTACTGATGCTAATGTGCTAATTCTAGGAGAAAACGGGACTGGTAAAGATTTAATAGCTAAAGCATTACATGATAACTCTAATAGAAAGGACAAGCCTTTTGTAAAAGTAGATGTTGGTGCTTTAACTGCCAACTTATTTGAAAGTGAATTATTTGGCTATAAAAAAGGTGCTTTTACAGATGCAAAAGAAGATAGAAAAGGACGTTTTGAAGCCGCAAATGGTGGAACTTTATTTTTAGATGAAATAGGTAATATTAGTTTAGGTCAGCAAGTACGGCTACTAACTGTATTACAAAACAGAATGGTTACGCCTTTAGGCTCTAACGCGTCTATACCTATAGATATTAGGCTAATTTGTGCAACTAATATTGCCCCAGAAATACTTGCCGACGAATCTAAATTTAGAAAGGATTTAATTTATAGAATTAATACTCTAGATATAATAGTACCTCCACTTAGAGACCGAGGAACAGATGTTACTTTATTATCTAAGCACTTTATTAATATTTATGCAGATAAATACAATAAAAACCCTTTTAAACTAGAATCTGGATTTATTTCTAAATTAAAAAAACACGACTTCCCTGGCAACGTACGGGAGCTACAATATGTTTTAGAGCGAGCTGTTATTATGACGGATGGTAATGTATTAAAAGCAGACGATTTAGTATTCTCTTCTATAGAGCGGTCTGTTTCTAAGCCAGTAAATAAAACAATGAATTTAGATGATTTAGAAAAAAATGCAATTCTTACCGTATTAGAAAAAAATAGAGGTAACGTTTCTAAATCGGCAAAAGAACTCGGTATTACTAGAGCTGCGTTATATAGAAGACTAGAAAAACATGAATTATAGAGGATACATTTTTAGGCTCTTTTTAAGAATTATTGTTCTAGTAGGTTTACTATTAACTTTATCCTATTATATCTATAAAGAAAACGCCACTATAATAGCATTATTAAGCTGTGGTATTTTATATTTTTGTTATACTACGTATGCATTTATTAAACGTCGTTTTGTAGTTATGGACGATTTTTTTGAAGCTGTTAAATACCGTGATTTTTCAAGATGGTTTCCAGAGGATAGAGGGCCAAAAGACATTCGTTTTTTATACAAAGGTTTTAATGAGGTTAATAAAACTATAAAAGAAATAAACTCTAAAAATGAAGCCCAATATGTCTACTTACAAAAAATATTAGAAATGGTAGACATTGGCATTATTGCTTACAATCTAGAAACGGGCGATGTATTATGGTCTAACGATTCTTTTAAGGAAACGCTTAGTATGCCTTCGTTTAAAAACATTCGTTTTATAGAAAGTAGAAAGCCTGAGTTGTACGATGCTGTATTTGAAACCTACCATAGAGAACCCAATTCTATTGCTATAGCTGTACAAAATGAAAAAATTAAAGTTTTAATTTCGGATACTATTTTTCAGGTTAAAGATGATGCTTTTAAGTTAATTGTGCTTCAAAATATAGATGATACTTTAAACAAAAACGAATCGGAAGCATGGAAGAAACTTTTAAGTGTTATGACTCATGAGATTATGAACTCTATTGCTCCTATTTCGTCCTTAGCCGATACATTGCAATCTCATGTAGAACTAGCTTTAAATAATCCAGATAAACATACTATTGAGTTAGAAGATTTAAACTCTGGAATTAGAACAATTAAAAACAGAAGTGAAGGCTTATTAAAATTTGCAAAAACCTACCGTAGTTTAAGTAAAGTAACACATCTAAACCTTGAAAAGAAAAAGGTTTCTGAATTGTTTGAAACCATCCAATTATTAATGCAGCCCTCTCTAGATGTTAAAAATATAGCTATAGATTTTCAATTAAAAACACCAAAACTAGAACTAGATATAGATAGTTACTTAATAGAGCAGGTATTAATAAACCTTATCCTTAATGCTGTAGATGCTTGCAAGCATAAGGATAGCCCCGAAATAAAAGTAATTGCAGAGCAGACACCTAATAGAACTATTGTTATTAAGGTTTACGATAATGGCTCTGGAATACCACAGGATATAATGGAAAGTATTTTTATTCCATTTTTTACCAGCAAATCTACAGGAAGTGGTATAGGTTTAAGCCTTTGTAAGCAAATAATGCTATTACACAAGGGGAAAATTTTAGTAAATAGTAAAGAAGGTCAAGGGACCGTTATTAGCTTAGTATTTTAGTCATTAATTTAATTAACTATGTTTTTAAGTTGATAGAAAAAACGTTCTATTAAGCGTAAATCTTCTGTAACGATATCTGCCGTTCCTTTCATTTCTTGACGAAATGTAATTTTTTTATTGTAACTCGTAATTAAGTCTTGTTGTAAATCGACATCTATTAAATAATGTCCATCTTCATTTGGTATTAAAGAAATTGATTTTACTTTTCCATTGAGTTCTCCAAATTCATCCGATGGATAATTTAACAGCTTAATTTGCACACGTTGTTCTTTTTCAATCTTTCCAGAATTTGCCGCAGGTGCTTTTATTTTACCTATAAAAGAGGTGTTTTTTTGGGGAATAATTGTAAAAATTAAATCTCCTGATTTTGCTGTTTGATTTTCGCTCCAATAGGACAGAAATGATACTTTACCTTCTATAGATGATTTTAAGGCATATAGTTTTTCCCAGTCTTTTATAGCTTTTTTTAAATACAGAAACGATTGGATGGCTTTTTTTTGTAATCTTGTGTCGTTCTGAATTTTTTTTATGGAGGTGTTTTCTATGTTCTGTTTAGAGTTTCCTATTAATTCACGTAGTTGTGAAATAGACGCTTCTAAATTTTTGTAAGCGCGTTCTGCTTGTAAAAACTCTAACTCTTTTTGTTCCTTATTTTTTGCTGAAATAACACCTTTAGCAAACATTGTTCTACTC
>NZ_JBSHNS010000343.1:0-1221 GCF_053601635.1 Pontimicrobium sp. MEBiC01747 | reverse complement strand
GTTTACAGCTGTCCCTGTAGGTGCCGAAAGCGCTTTTAATGATGCTGGTGGTTACTTTGGTGTAGAAGCGAACAAAACGTTTCGTTTTGAGCTAGGTTTTGCTTTAGGAGCATACTACAAGGTTAAATTAATGGAAAACGTTTCTATGGAAAACATATTAAACCTATACTCTAATTACTTAGAAGACCCACAAAATGTAGATATAGATTATACTATGAATTTAGTAATGTCTATAAATAAATATTTATCTGCAAATTTAGCTTTTCAAACAATTTATGACGATAATGCTTTTAAAGGTTTCCAAACGAGACAAGTATTTGGTTTAGGTATGAATTACGGATTCTAATAACAATCGTTTATAACGTATACTTAAAAGTAAGTATAGAATATATTTTATATTAATAAAAATAACCCCAGAATTCAATGTGAATTCTGGGGTTATTTATTTAAAATTTTAAGTCTTTAACTATTACATTATACACCTAACTAACTATTAAAGTTACTTGGTCTACTTTAACTGGTTTTTAAGGTGGTTTTATTATAAATTTCAAATATACATTGCCACCTCTTAATTCTATATCCTAAAAAACGAGATTTACTTTAGGCTAGGTTTTCTGGTTAATGAAGGTTTTGGTTTCCTCAACTGTTTCTAATTCTGCAATAATTTCGTAAAGGTTACACATTTTCATAAATAAATAGTTTTAGTTTTTTCATGTCTTTGTTGTAATGGTTTAATAATGTTTTTAGGCATTATTAAGGCCTATAAATTGAAAAAATAAGTATAGGAAAACAACAAATGAACTAAGGAAATTATATTTTAAATAACAAGTTTTAGAACCTTCTAAATAATAGTTTTAAAAAATATATAGTATTTAGTGAGTAATGTATAAAGGAGCCTTAAAATGCTTTAAAAAAGGTTAAGGCATAAAAAAACCAGCTTCAAAATAAATTTGAAACTGGCTTCTAGACAATTCGCTGTGTTTATAAAATAATTATTGATTATTTTTTGGTCCTCCGCTCATGATTAAAAATTCTGAACGACGATTAGCCTGGTGTTGCTCTTCAGTACAACCAGTACCACAATCTACAGCTAGTTCATTTTCACCTTTTCCAGCTCCAGATATTCTTGTTGTGTCTATTCCCTTAGAAATAATGTATTGTACAGTCGTTTTTGCACGACGATCTGATAATTTCTCATTATAAGAAGCAGAACCTCTATTA
>NZ_JBSHNS010000342.1:0-5222 GCF_053601635.1 Pontimicrobium sp. MEBiC01747 | reverse complement strand
TTTAATGTGTTTACTTTCGGTTTCTAGCGTTTTTCCTACAAAGTCTAGAGCGGTTTTAACCTTATCGGTTGTATTTAAATAGCTGTTATGGCTTGCTATATAAATTGGTCGTGCTTTAGCGTCGTAATAGGTTGCACTGGTAATCCATTGGTTGGTGCCTAATACGCGCACTCTGCTTCCTGTGGCTAAACTAGTCGTATTACTAGTTGTTGTGTAGGTTTGTCCTGCTAGATTAAAAGTACCTATATCTGGAATTACTGTTGCGATATCTTGCGGATAATCATCATAATAGTTTACAGTGTAAACTTCTATGTTATTATTTGGTAATATTGTATTGTCATAATGCAAAGATGTATCTCCTATTGCTAATGGAGTATTTAATTTAGTTTCATTAAAAGTACTTTGTAGATTAACGGCCTCTTGTAATTCTGTTCGTCCAGAATTATCTTCAGTACCAATTGGTGTAAAAATATGTTTACCAGTATATATTGGTCTATTATGAATATCGTATTTAGTATATAACCATTCATTATTTATGCGTTGGTTAGCGTCTTGGATTAATACAGGTCTATCTAATTTATCGTACACAATATACTCCCATGCTTTTCCAGGCATTTTCTTTTCTATAAGCCTGTTTCTAGAATCATAATGATATTGGTAACCTAAAGCATCTAACACATTTGCGTTTATTGAATATTCAGGTACGGTTACAGTAAAAGTACCAGTTATACCACTCATGTTTGGTAGCGAAGAACTATAAAGCGATTGCGGATGTGATAATTTCAAATAACCGTCTTCTATCTTAAATTCATAGCCATTTAAATTAACACCTGTATTAAAATCGATATTAGGCACATGGTCAGTTAACTCTACAATAGGCCCTAAGTGTAATTCTCGTGGTGAGCTAAACTGTATATTGAGGTTTAAAGTTAAAGTTGTGCCTTGTAAGTCTATGCTTGCTGTACCTGTTGCTGTACCAGGAACATAACGAGCTGGAAAGATAAAATCATAAGGAGATAGGCTTTGGTTAAAGTCTCTGTATTGGTTTTGCGTGAGTATAAGGTCACTCCCTTTAGGTGAAAATACGAAGGTCAGATTACCAAAATCGTCATACACATATTGGGTATCATGAGCAATATTTGCACTACCATTATCGCTATAAGTACGTTTTAATATGACTTGACCTTGTTTATTTGTAAACTCTTCTGTCGTATGATTTTTCAAATAGGTTTGATCAGGACTCCAGTTTTCATCTTTTGTAACACTTTTATAAAGTTGTCCTGCATTGTAAGTCCCATCATAGTGCAATTGTGGTTCTTCTTGGTTATCCGTTGGAAATATTACAGTGTAATTAATAACCTCGTCTACTACATTGGTTTGGTACTCAAATTTTATGGTGTGGTCTGTATCTGCTATTGGGTTTACTTTCCAATCGGCTCCTGGTGCACCTTGTTCTAATACTCTTGATAAAGGAGAAGCTTCTATATGTTTTTCGGAATAAGGATTTGGCGTAGCATCTAGATCTTCGCCATAAGTAGCGGTGTAGTAATTGTTAATGTTCGGTATAGCTACTAAATTATTATCTACATATTCTCCTAAGCTAAAATCTGCATAAGGTAAATAATCTTTGGTTTGACGACCGTATGTATCGTAAACCACAGGGGTAATAATATCTTTAACAAAGGTATTGTTTATTTGTGCTAACGATAATTCTTGTCCGTCTAATCGTTGTAATAGGGGTTTGTAAAAGTATTGATAGGTATTTATGTCTGTGCTACTCCATAAATAATTTCTAAATCGACCTATTGTGGTTGTAGATTTCCACTTAAAGTCTGTTCCACTAGCAAGTTTATTCCCCTCTATATCATAAAGTCCACTTTCTCCACTATTACCTCCTGTATAATTGTAAGGGTGTACGACACCTACTAAAAGATACCATGTATCTACTTCTGGGAGGTTTCCAAACCAAAAGTAGGGATTCGAGTTTTCTGTGCCATCTAAATTGTTTACATAGTATGGTCCATGGTAGGTGTTTCCATCGGTTGTACTTCCTGTACGTTTTACCCATGTGGTGTAACGATAACCTACTGTTTTGTCTACAGAAATTATGTTTGTCATCCAACCTCCATCTGCTCCTGTAGTTACATCACTACCACATTTCCATAATAAATCGGTGTTTCCAAAGGGAGTTATTCCGTTAATAATTTCGTTCTCTTGTTCTGATCCTAATTTTGTAAAAACAGAATTGGTTGAATTTACATTTCCTATTTTCCAATCGTAAGTAAGCTCATTATTAGGATTTAAGACACCGCCTTGACGTAGTGCTATACTTTGTTCTGGCCTGCCTAATCCATCGTAATAGGTAATGTTCTCATATTTGTCTAATATAGGTAAAGCCTCAATTTCTGCTTCGTTTTGTACTGGTTGTTGATACACCGTACTTTTTATGTAGTTTTTACTTGTTGTTTGTGCCATAACTAATGTAGACACAAATATTGCTGCTAATGTGATTAGTAACTGTTTCATATCGTTATTAGTTTTGCTTATAGTTATATTCGTTTTTACTTACTATGTTACCGTCTTGATCTTTGATGTATTTGAGTCGGTTAAAAATATCATACTCATAATATACCGTAACTCCTTTTGGGTCAGTGATACTTGTTATACCTATCAAAGGATCATAAGTATATGTTGTTATAATTGAATTTAAAAGTGAAGGCTCATTTCTTAGATTATTAAGTGCTTGGCGTAATGCTCCTTCGTTCCCTGCATAGAGTATTGTTCTATCATTATCTGCATTAGATAATGTTTGAATGTTATTTACTAAACTACTTACATCTGTATAGGTCGCGTTTTCTATTTTAGCAATCGGATATTGTTTGTGATACCCCCATATATAAACTGTATGTTTATCATTAGTTTTACTAATTTCTAATAAATTGCTTAACTCATCATATTTATGGTAGATTAGTCTCTCTTCAAGAGAGTTTACCCCTTTAGCATTTTTAACCTTTTCAAGGTCAAGCTTTGAATTATCTAATTTATAGACACTTCTGTTAGTATTTAGTAATTGTAATTCCCCATTCTTTCGTATATAATTTTCTGTTTGTATTGGTATGTTATACCTATATTGACTACTTAAAGTATTTACAGTATTTATTTCGCTAGTAGAGAAGCCACTAAGCGTTTGAATATCTTCTGGGAAATAATTCTTTTGAATATACTCCTTACCATCTATAGAGCTTATTCTTTTAATTTCTTTTTCCTTATGTAATTGTGAATCATAAGTATAATGAGTTTCATTAATAAGGTCTTCTGAAGCTATATGTTTTAATGTCTCTATTTTAGATTTTATTTTAGTGTGACCAATTAATATTCGGTATAATCCTTTATCGAATTTATGCTCCCAGTTACCTCCAATTGACGTTCCGCCTTTAGAACTTACTCTAAATGAATTAGTGAAATTTTCAGTACTCTCATAGTCATATTCTACACTTTGAACCTCTACGTTGTTCTTATTTTTTTGAATTATGGATAAAGGTCGTGCTAAATGAGAATTATCTATTGGAGGTGCAAAAGGAGGTGTATCATAAATAAAATTTGTACCTGTTGAAAAATTCTCTTCTGTGACTCCATTGTCTCCATTATTTTGAGTTATTGTTACTTTTTTGTAACCAATATGCCCACCTCCAGTGATACCATTATTTACTACATCATTATCTAAAGCTATTACATATTGACAAGAATTATCTGCACCTCCTAATGAACCTCCTATACTAACCCAACTCCAAACCTCAGTATCATAAGTATATCTAGGCTCTTTGTGAATAATTCCAGATGAATATCCATTAGACATTTCATAAGTATAATTTAACTCTAATACTTTATCTGTAGCAGTAATATATTTTTCAATCGTTTTAACTCTTACACCACCTGCTTGTTTTTTTAATAAAAGATTAGACGAAAAATTATCATATGAAAGTAATATTTTGGCTTCATCTCTTAAATTAGGGTGGTCACAGGAACGCCAAGTGGCATAAGTTTTAACGGTATAATCTCCCGGAAGTAATCCTATTGTTTCATAAACTGTATTTGTTAATTGAGCCCCTCCAGATACGGTTATTCCATAAACTATTGCTCCATTAGAATCTAGTATTTCTACTTTAGGAGATAACCCTGCTGAAAAATAGTTTTCTGTATACTTTGTAACTTGTCCAAAAATTTGAACGAAAATTTCTGTTGGGTTATTAGGATCCAGATCATTCGGATTTGGATTAATAGTAAAAGTACCTGTTTGTATATCTGTATTTACAGAGGTGCAACCTTGTCCAGAGGTTCCAAAAGATTCTACATTTAATGATACTGGATTAATTTCATATTCATTTATTAAATTACTACCTATATAACTATAATCATGAGGTTCGAAAGTATACAAATCATACCCTCCTGTAGGATGCTCTATTTTGTATAAAACTCCAGATTTAGAACCTTCAAAATCAGGACTACGATTACCATTTCCAAAAGTTGAAGTATTACCGCCTTGATAGGTAACCTGATATGGTTCAAACAAATCATAAGTAGGGTTTATATTTTTATAACCCCAATGATCTTTTTCTTTTGAATCTCTATTGGGTAAACTTCCCCAATAATAAAATTTAGTTTTAAGAGAAGAAGCATTATTCAAACCTTTTGCTATACTATTTAAAGTCAATCTCTCTGTACTGTAATCATGCGTTAAGGTATATTTGTCTACATCACTATATCCATTATTAATAACAATGTCTTTAAGAGTAAATAAATCTATTCCATTTAAATCAGTTCTTAAACTCCCTGGAATAAAATTAACTTCTGATAAATCTATATTATTATATATTCTTTTTAATCTTAGTCCATTATAGTTAACAGCTGACCCATTAAAAACAGTTTCGTATAAAGGTCTATTATTACATTCTCCTCCAATTGAAATTCTATGTCTATTCATAGTACTACGATAAATTTCGTAGTCTTGAAGAATATAATTTTCATATTCGAAAAATATTTTCCTTGAATCATCGTAATTAGATATTTCAGTTAAATGCCATGCTGATATAAAGTTTTGAGATGGAGATTGACAAAAAGCAAAAGCACCTCCTACAGTATAACTGGATTCGGTTGATAAAAATTTATACTTATTTCCAAAACCATCAGTTAGTATAAACCCAATAATTTTATCACTATTACTC